>JACNJL010000038.1:0-19449 GCA_014382585.1 Limisphaerales bacterium
GCATGCCGGAGTGGCGGAATTGGTAGACGCGGCGGATTCAAAATCCGCTTTTCGCAAGGAAGTGTGGGTTCGAGTCCCTCCTCCGGTACCATCTTTTTCAATTGATCGTCAGGATCATTTCAACCATTCAATAAGCTGATCTTTTGCTTTTTGAATGAGTTGAGGGAGCTCGGAAACATCGTTTAGCTCGAAGCGGGTTTCGTGTTTTTGTTGGTTCACGATGGCGATGAGTTGGAGTTCGCCGGCGGATTGATTGTAGAAAATTTTGCAAACGGGGCCGCGGGCACTGAGGGGCCATTGGGTGAGCCAATCGCGGGATTTGGCGCTGCGGCTGAATTGGTGCACTTGTACTTCGGGCCACTCGGTTTGGAATAGTTTGAGGGTCGGATCTTCCGGCCCTCGGGTGGCACCCACGATGTCGAGCAGGGCCACTTGGATGACGGGCGCGGCCGGTTGTTGGGGTAGATTGACCACTTCCGGCTGTGCTGGGGGATCTTCCTCGGGGCGATTATTGAAGAGGACGAGTGAGATCACCATGATGGCAGCCAAGCCTACGGCGGGGGCCACGGCCCAGCGCCAGGAGGGTTGGGGGTTGGGCGGTTTGTTGACGAGCTCCATCAGCCGGTCGTAATTGGGCTGGGGCTTGCGGAGGACGGCGCGCATGCGGGCGCGAAGTTCTTTGCGGATGTGCTCGGGCAATTGATGCCGATCTTCCGCGGCGGCGGCGGCAAAACACATCGCGCCGCGCAGGGCGGGCATGTCGCGGTGCCATTGGTTGTAGTCGTCCCATAGGTTGGGTTCCAGCTCAAGAATGGCATCGATCCGGTTCAGGTCCTCCTCGGAGGCTCTGCCGGTGGCTTTGTTCATTACCAGTTCTAGTAATTCGTCTCGCATCAATTGTTGGCGGTTAATTGCGTCTTCAGGAGCACGTCGGCCCTTCATTAATTAATACGCATTCTAGAGGGCAAATCGTTGAAAAAAATAGATTTTTTTTCTAATGCTTCGCGCAATGTCCGTAAACCATGGCAAATACGGCTGCTTACGGTCGAAACAGGCAAACCATAGCGGGCCGCGATATCCCGATGGGAGAGGCCTTTTAGGTAGTATTCCTGAATGAATCGGGCGGTTCGACCGGGTAATTCCATTCGGATGTGTTCGAGCAAATCGAATAATTCGCGGTTTTTCATGGATTCCAATGGATTTCCATCATCGACGAGTATCTCTTCCTCCAACACACTGTTCATGGGGACGGTATTGAAGTATCCACGTTTGGTCGCACTCAGTTTGCGAAGGTGGCTTCGGGCGCAATTCTTGGTAATCACCACCATCAAGGAGGGTAATCTTTCGGTGGATTGTATCTTGTGCATTTTCCGGAACAAGTGGGTGAATGCCTCAATCGCCACATCTTCGACATCGGCCGGCGCAATAGGCCCCAAAATCTGGCTGGAAATATTGAGGGATTTGGGCCAAAGCCAATTGAATACCACGTCCCACGCCTCCGAATCGCCATCTTGCAATTGTCCGATGTGAGGCAGGTTCATTCCCCATACCATAGCCCGAGAAAAGCAAACACACAAGCCATGCTTGCCGATGCTAAAAAGATTGCCTAAAATCCCCGTGTGAGGTTGTCCCGTCACATCCTGCTGCTGCTAGCTTTGGCCCTGCCGTGTGAGGCGGCTGAGCCCCTGTCTCCTGCGGAAATCTCAGAACTTCGAGCCCAACGCAAAACCCTCAGCCAAGAGGCGACAGTCAATTTCAACAAAAAAAATTATCGCGACGCCATTCCGCTGCTCGAGGAATGCAACCGTATTCAGGAAAAAATCGGTGAACTCAACACCCCCAATACCGCCGTTTTTTTCCTGTACCTTGGGGTCGCGCACTCGGGGCTGAACGCGGCGCAGGAAGCGCGGCGCGCGCACGAAGCCAGCCTTACCATCGCCGGCCAATGCGCCAAAGCCGGCATAAAAATTCCGAACACGATCTTCACTTCCAACTGGCTTGCACTTGGCCGTATTCACCGCAACCGTGGCGAGCTGACCCGCGCCCTGCCCTATCTGCAACAATATTATCAAACCAAAGCCAAGACGTTGCCCGCCGGCCATCTCACCCTGCTCATCTCCGCCGGCGCGCTCGCCGATGTGTACCGCGACCTCCGCCACTATCCCGAGGCAGTCGCGCTATTGCAAAAAAACCTGCCCGCCGCACAAGCCACTTTGCCGGCGGATTCTATCCGGTTGGCGCGGTTGCAATTACGAATGGCTGAAAACCTCATCAATCTCGGCCGACATCAGGAATCCACCAAGCATCTCCAATCCGGCCTGAAGATTTTGGAAAAACAACCGGCCGGCATCGACCTGATCATCACACTCACCGTGCAAGCCTCACTCCACCTTGCGCGCAGCGAGGATGCCAAGGTGATGCCGCTTTATCAACGCTCCCAAACAATTCTCGCCGCCCTCAACGAGCCCAAGCACCCGATGCACGCCAATCTGTTGTCCCTCATCAGCCGTCAACAACTCAGGCAGGGAAACTTCGTTGAAGCCCTCAAAACGGTTAACCGGGCCGTGCAGCAAGTCGCCAATACCCAAGGCAAAACCCATCCGCGCTTCGCCCAGATGCTATCCGACCAAGCCAAAATCTTTGATGGAATCGGACAAGCCGACCGCGCCTTTTCCCTGTATCAGGAAGCACTTCAGATTTATACCCTCACCCACGGGCCCGAGAACGCCATCCTTTGCGCCTCACTGCAAAACCTCGCCCAGCTTCATCAGCGCAAAGGGCAATTCCCGCAGGCACTCAAACTCCTCAAACGCGCGCAGGCAATCGCCCAAAAAACGCTGGGCGCCGATCATGAGGAAACCGCGCTCATCCTTGCCTCGTTGGCCGAGCTGCGCGTAGCGATGCACGACCTTCCTGCGGCCGAGCCGCTGCTCGATCGTAGTTTGGAAATCCACAAAAAATGGTATGGCCCCGACCACGCTCGCACGCTGGCCATCCGCGGCGAGCGCGCGTTTTTGATGGAAATGAATAAGAAAATAGCCGACGCCCACGCAGAATACACCCTCATCCGGAAAATCCAAATTGCCGATCACACCCCGCAGGCAACACATCAGCCCGCCCGGATCCGAAACCTGATGCGCCTCGCTCGCACCGCCGGCGAGCTGGGTCGGCGCGATGAAGCGGCCGATCTTTACGGCAACGTGCTCACCCTCACCCGTCAGCGCCTCGGCCCCGAACACCGCGAAGTGGCCACCGTGCTCAGCAACCTCGCCCGAATGCATTTTCAATTTAAAGAATATCCGATCGCCACCGAGTGCCAACAGAAAGCCCTTCAGCTGCTCCGCAAACTCAAACTGGAAAACGATCCGGAATTCCTCATCCACCTCGGCAACCTCGCCGAATTCCACCGGCAAAACCAAGAGCCCGAACTCCAGCTCAACGTGCTCACCGAAATGTTAACCCGCCAGCAATCCCATTTCCAACAAGTACTTGGCCAATTGAGCGAAGCCACCGCCCTCAAATACCTGCACAGCCAACAAACCAGTATCACGCTGTTCCAATCCGCCTGTGCTGCCGCCGCGGCCCATTCACCCAAAGCCGTGCGCCTCGGGGCCGACCAGCTCACCCTCAGCAAAGCCAGCCTCGAGGAAATTCGCTGGGCCCAAAGCCGCATCCGCACCCTGGGCACCACCCGCACCAACGGGATTTCCCAACTGACCGAACGCATCACCCGCCTGCAACTGCGCCTGAAGGCACTGGAACGCCGACCGAATCAAAAGCCCGAAGCCCTAGCCGAAACCATCCGCCAACGCGCCACACTGGAAGCCGAACTTCGCACGGCCAAAGCCAACCTCGCCCGCCTCATAACCAAAAGCGACGCCCAACTCGCCCGCCAACTCGCCGCCAATTCCGCGCAACTCAAAGATCTGGCCCGCCAACTTCCCGCGCGCGGGGTGCTTATCGATTTTGTTCGCTACCGGCAGCTCGCCACTGATGATCTGCCCGCCCACTCCCGCTATGCCGCCTACCTCACCTTTCCCCCACCGCCCGAGCCCGACACCCTCCCCAATGTTAAACGCCTCGACCTCGGCCCCGCCGCGCCCATCGACCAGGCCATCACCGAATTGCACCGTTTAATGTATCAAAAACTTATCGCGCCCCGGCAACTTGATCCCGTCCTCGCCACCCTCAGCCAGCTCATCGGTCAACCCCTCTGGAAAGCCACCCGCGACGCCGAACACCTGCTCATTTGCCCCGACGCCCAACTGGGACGATTGCCCTTCGAACTGCTCAAAACCGGCAACAAATTTTGGCTTGATCATAAAATCATCAGTTACCTTAGCAGCGGTCGTGAACTGGCGCGATTGACAAAGACCATCGAGGAGCGCGGGCCATCCGAAAGCAAACCCACCCCCGCCGTCGTGCTCGGCGCCGTTGAATTTGGTTCGCCCAAGCCACCTCTTAAAACCGACCTCCACTTCCGGCCCCTGCCCCATTCAATACCCGAAACCCACGCCATCGCGCAGGCCCTCGGGAAAGACACCCTCTTGCTCACCGGCACCGAAGCGAGCGAAGCGCGCCTCAAGAAAATCACCCACCCGAGCGTACTCCATCTTTCCTCACACGCAGTTTACTTTCGCAGCCGGCCCGCAATCGAATTCCCCGCGGGCGAATCCCCGAGCCTCCACGCCCATAATCCACTGCTCCGTTGCGGGATCGCCCTCGCCGGCATCAACCATCTTACCGCCCGCCCCATTGGCATGGCCGATGACGGGCTCTTTACTGGATTGGAAGCCGCACAACTCAATTTACACGGAACCGAGCTGGTCATCCTCAGCGCCTGCGAAAGTTCCGTGGGCGAAATTCACGCCGGCGAAGGGGTGATATCACTCCGGCGCGCCTTCCGGATCGCCGGCGCCGAAGCGGTGCTCGCCAGTCATTGGCCCGTGAGCAACGCCGCCACGCAATCGCTGATGAAAAATTTCATGGCCCACTGGCAATCGGGCGTGCCGCGCGCCGAAGCCCTGCGCCGCGCCCAACGCGAATTACGCCAAAACGAAGACACTGCCAGCCCTTACTTTTGGGCCGCCTTCACCCTCACCGGCCAATGGCGCTGACTTCAATCAGATGATTCGAATCACCGTTTCCATCCGGCTCACGACCCAGCAGGTGGAAAATTATTATCGTGGCCGAACCCGTTGGGTCATCGCCGACGCCGCCGACGGGCGCACGGTACAGCTCCCCTTCAAAGTGCTGCACCCCTTCATCAGTAAAGACGGCATCGATGGATTGTTCATCGTCACCACCGACCAAAAACATAAATTCCAAGCCATTGACCGGTTGGAAACCAAGCCCCGTCAAAATCTCGACGCGGAGGCATAAGTTTCAACAACTACTTTTTCCTGTGCATCCCGCGCGCCAACGCGTTGAGCAGCGCCTCCTCCGCACCTGGGTGCACCCAGCACCAGTCGTGCAGATTGCCGTCTTTTTCCTGCCAGTGTTTTGCCGTGGGCACATAACCCGTGCCGCTCTCACCATAGCCGGCCACCAGCACGAAGGTGTTTTTGGCCAACCGTTGTGCCGCTAATTGGAACTCCACATAACTCTCACCCGGCAACAACAGCAACATCGCCGGACCAAAATCCACAATGGGAATTTCCACCGGTTGACCACGCTCGCACCGCCGACGCCAGCTCAGTCCCATTGCCGCCAAACATTGCTGCCACGGATCCACACCGGGCTTAAGTTTGGCCAGATAATCCGCCTCCGTGAATCCCTTGTGATTTCGCGGGGCAAACTTCACCGGCGCAATGCGCACCCCCATTTTCGTCAACGACTGTCGTTTCGTGTTCTTCCACGCCGCCGCCATCCCGTCGTAGAGCCGGTTAGCCAGCACAGCACGATTCGTGCGCGCGCCGGTATTGTATTTGCCGGCAGTCACATTGCCACTGGCGCCACTGAAATAAATTTGCAGACAACCCGGCGTATCTTTCTGCCGCCGCGCCCGCGCCAACCCGGGGAAATCCGATGAAATTTCGCCCGTGCGATAATAACTCATCGGATGGGTCGCATAACCGCTGAGCGCGGCAAGCGGTTGATCGCCATTCCAGAAACTCATCGTCTTCAGCCACGGATCAATGACGCCCTCCGGGGCATTAGCCGCCAACACATTGCGGCCACTCGCGCTGCCGCGACCAAAGCTCACCTTGCCATCGGGCAAAACGTAACGCCGGTTGGAGGCAATCTTTTCCACTTTCGCCTGCCCCAGCCCGAGGTGTGTGATCGGGGTTGGATTGTTCATCGCCGCCCGCACTGCCGCCGCCACGCGTTGCACGGCGGTTTCATGAAACTTTAAATCACAGATGCTGCCCTTCAGTTTGAGACGGGCCAGCATCCGTTGTGCCTCGAGATCTGCCACAGGTGCCTCGTGCTGATGAATGGCGCTGACCAACACGTAATCGCGCGTTGTCCCGGCGGCTTTGGCCAATACTTCGCGCCAACGATCAAAGGCGGCATTGCGAATTTCGCACCAATCAACCGAGACGAATACCACCGGCCTTTGTCCGCCCAGCAACACCACACCTTTTGCATACAACGGATCGGCCACGTTTTTCGCCTGCCACAATCCACCCATCATCCCATGACCGATGGGCACCGTGACGTCCGCGGTGAAGGGAGCGATGGAAAAATGCGCCGCGCGAAGCAATTGCAAAGGGCACAGGAGAAATAGAAAAAGCGCCAGCCAATGGATCATGCCGGATGCTCCCAGACGCAGCACGGTTTGGCAAAGCCGTTTTGCCAAACGAAATGGCTACTCCGGAATTGCGAATCCGGCGGCCTTCAAACCCTCCACCGTCCATTGCCCGCTTTGGCCACTGTCGTTTACAGATTTGCGGGCGGCATTGACCACGTCGGCGCTGATGATGTCTCCACCATTGCCCCATTCGGTGCGCACAAAAGAAATCACAGCGGCTAATGCATCCGCGCTAAGCGTTTCGCCGGCAGGGGTCATCGTCCCCGCTCCATAGTTTTTACCGGCCACGGAGATTGGTCCGATCAATCCCTTTTGCACGATCGCCACAATCGTTGCCGGATCGCCCTTCACCCATTCGGAACCCGCCAGCGGTGGGATATCAGTGCCCGAGCCCGCGCCATTGGCTTGGTGACAGGCCACGCAATTTTTGGCATAGATTTGTTTGCCACGCGCCACCAATAATTCCTGGGCGGAAGGCGCGAGCGAAGCCACTTCATCCGGCTCGCTAAACGGCGCGTGCACGTTAGCCGCGAAGTTTGCATTCAACTGATCCACTTTGTAACAGCCGATGTAGCCGAGCAGGATGAGCCCAATGAAAATCCCCATCGGCATTTGCGCGCCCCCGCTGCTGGGTTCGTTTTGCTCGTTCACGTTGGAAAAATCTTCGCTCATTGGTCGTTAACCGGTTGTGGGTTATCCACGAGGGGCGCTTCGGGAAGCGCGTCGGTGCGGAGGCTTTTCAAAAATTCAAATAACGCCTCCGCTTTTTCGGTGGGGATGATGGCGTAGCCTTCCTCCAAGTCCGCGTGCTTCAACGCATTGTCCGGCGCGGCTTCACCGGCGTTGAGTTTTACTTTGCGGAACAAATAACGATACGGCGGCATCGCCGATTTTTCACTGATGAGGCGCGGCTGATACAGGTGAAGATAAAATTGATTTGCTTTCACAAGCGCCGGCTTGCCGCCTGCATTGGCGAGGTCCGGCCCCAGCCGCATCACGCCCGGCATCGCGTGGGCATCGTGCATAAAATCGCGTGAAACAGACTGCCTTAAGGCCACGCCGTTTTGCACATCCGGCCATTTGATAACCACCGGTTGGAGCTTAAACTGTGCGCCGGCGCGGGTTTTTAATCCACGCACCAAATCTTTCAACCGCACCGCGCTTTTCGGATTGATGCGTGCATTCCATTTGGCGGTTCCGTCAGTGAGCTTGATCACTGCTTCATCGGCAATTTTTTTGTTAGCCTCAACAATTTGCTCGCCCATGCCCAGCCGCGTCATCACGCTTTTTTCTTTCAACTCAACGCCCGACAATCCGTACGCGGCAAACAACAGATTATCTTTCCCCTTCTGGTCACTGATCCCCGAGGCAGCGTTGGTAAAGGTGGTTTTGAACGAAGCGTATGCGGAAGCTAATGCATTCTCCGCGTCTGCGGCGGCGGCTTCCAATTCCGCCTTCTCTTCATCCTTGGCTTCGGTTGCTGCTTGGCTGGCGTCGACGACTGCTTTCCTGGATTTCGCAACGGTTTTGAAAGCAAACGCCAAATTAATCAATCGATGATTATCATCTCCTTCTTTAACGGAATCACCTAAAACCTCGTCGGTAATTTCGCGATCATCACCCAGCTGCGTAAGACGCAATTCGTAGCCGAACTCGCCGCCGGTGGCCGTGCGGGTGTGGCAATAATAACAGCCGTTTTCGCGGTACACCTGTTCGCCCTGTTTGGCGAGCCCCACACGATGCAACACTGCCGTGCCGTCTCCTTTATCCGCCGATTGCCCGGCGAGCTGTACGGAGGGGCCAAACACCATTCCCCACCACGAAAGGCTCAGCGTGAAAAGCACACCCAAGAAAATCCACGGGGCTTTGTTCATTGCGCGCTTCCTTCCGTTTCAACAGTTTCATTTTGATCGCCTTCGCGAATCTGCCGCCAAAGTGCCATCGGGCTCAATTCACCGCAACAGTTGCGAAACAAAAGGCACATTAAACTGCCCAGAAAAATCAAACTGCTCACCATAAATAAAACCTCGCCAAGAAACGCAATGCGCAATGGCATAATCGCTTTGGTTTGCAATGCCGCGGCGTCGATGCCGGTTTGTTGCAACGCCTGTCCGTGCCCCCAAGCCATTCCCACGCCTGCCAGTGTGATGATCACTACGCCCACAGCGTTTAATTGGAAGACTCGAATTATCTGTGCTCCGCAGGGCCAATCGAGATTCGAGCCGAGCAAACGCGGTGCCACGTAATAAATTCCGCCGAGCATCGCCATCGCGAAGAAGCCCCACGCGAAGAGTTGCCGCAGTGCGGTGTTCGCGTACGTGAATTGCAAAATGGCATTCCACTCAGGGCACACGTTGCAGAAGGTGAACAGTCCCGAAACAACCCACGCCCCCAGCGCGAAGCCCATAAACTTGAGCGTCACATTTTCCGAACCGAGCAACGGCACTCCGCGGGCGGTTTGGCGGAGGTTCCAGCCGACGGCGATGACCACAAAGATGAACAGGCCGGACGCCAGTTGGCTCAGCTTGATTTGCCAAACCGGCAGGGGCGAACCCGAATTCAAATTCACCCAACCGCCCAAAAGCAGCAACATCCAAAACCCAAACGCCGCCCATTGGCGGCTGAACAATTCGCGGCCGATAATTTTTGGGATAAAATACAACACCGCCGCCAAGCCGAGACAGCCCATCCACACCTGTAGCAAACTCGTCGCCGCCCAATGGCCCACGGGAATTTGTGCCGCGCCGCGCACAGGCGTTGCCGCCAGCAACCAATGCGCCGTGCCAACGATCCAAGGGAAAGCAATCAGCGCCGCCATTAAATACCACGTGCTCGGGTAGAGCTGTTTGTGTCGGCGCGAGAAATAAGTCAGGATCGCACTGAACGCGATGAACGCCTGCCCAATCAACAGCACGCGACCGGCGTACACCGGCAGTTCTAATCCTGCCACACCACTTTGATCGCCCAACGTGATGCCCACTAATGCGGCGGTGACACCCACATTCCAAAGCACCGCACCCGCAATGACAAAGCCCGGCCGCGCCAACGGTGCGCCGCGCAAGCGGCTGAGCATCCACAGCGTGAGGCCGAGGCCCGCGTTGCCGCCGAAGCCAAAGAGAAATGCCACCCACGCGTTGGCCTGCAAATGGCCGTAGGTTAAAAAGGAAATGTCGGACAAAAATTCCGGCATATGCAGTTTGAATGAACCCATCACACCGATGACCGCCGCTTTCAGAAGCCAAAGCGCCGCGCTGAAAAACAGAAACATCACCGGCCAACGGCAGGAGGCGTTGATTTCCTCCGGCGTCGCTTCGGGTGCAATATTGTCAGTCAACTCGCTCATCAAATTATTTTTTCTCAGGCTTGCTCAGGCTCTTTACATAAGCCATCAGCGCCGCGATATCCTCATCGGTAATGGGCGGGGGAGGCGGCATTGGCACCAGCGCGCCTTTCACCACTTTGGCCATCGGCATTTTCACCGACTCGATAAAATATTTATCATCCAATTTCACTTTCACCACTTTGCCACCCAGGCCCAACGCCACTTCGCGTTCCGTGCCCCAAAACTCGCCAAGAAATGCCGGTGCCTTCAACGCCAATCCCGCCGGTGCCGGCACGGCCGGATCTGTTTGGTGGCAGGTAAAACAAATCTTCGACAGGAACAACGTTTTGCCTTTGGCGATCAGTGCTTTCTCATCCGCACGCGCACTCACTGTTGCAAGTACGGTCACAATTAAAATAATCGATTTCACGTTCATCTTTATTCCGCGCTCAAACTGCGCACGTAGGCCATCAGCGCTTTCACTTCTTCTTCCGTCACCGGCGGCGGCGGCGGCATCGGGCTGACCGCACCCTTGACCACGCGCGCACCCGAGCCTGTTGCCGAAACGGACTCCGCAAAATATCCCGGCCCCATTATTACCCGCTCCAGCGGGCCGCCCATGCCTTTGTGCACCAACCGTTCCTTGCCCCAAAAATCCCCGATGAAATTGGGTGCTTTAAGAGCCAACCCCGCAGGCGCGGGTACGGCCGGATCAGTCTGGTGACAGGTAAAACAAATCCTGGTCTGAAACAGTATCTTGCCTTGCGTGATGAGACCGGGGTTGTCCAACTCCGAGACATCCGCCAAAAAATCCGGATCCGGAATTTCCACCAATTTCAATTCCGACGGAGGCGCAGTGCGTACGGCAACTTCTTTTGAAATATTTTCAGCACCCAATTCAGCCACCAATGTCATCGCGTTTTGGATGGGGATGCGATAGCGCTTGAGCGATTCATCCGCGACCCCAAAATTGTTGAGCACTTTTTCATCTGCAGCGTGCAGCTTGGCCAATTCTTCTGCGCGTTTTTCGCCACGCTCGGTGTCTGCCACCGGCTGCACCGTTGCGCCCCATTTGGCGACCACCCACACGGCGAGCACCACCGTAAGCGCCAACGCCGCCAACTCGTGCGTGGCCCAACTGGGGCGCGCGGCATCGGTGGTTTCAGTTTGTGGTGTTTCGTGGCTCATCAGTGTCGTTCCAATGCCTCGCCCATACGCGGATCGCGTAACGGGCAAACCGGATGGTCAAATAGATTGCGGATAAAAATCGTTGCAAGACAGCCGCCGATCAACAGCCACGCGCCCACATCCGCCAACGCGGGCGATGGGCCGTTGGGATGGATTTCCGGCATCACATTAAATGTCATATCCATATAGTGCATCAGCACCACCCAGACGAAAATGGGCACCATCAGTTTGTTGGTGAGTTTGCCATCAATGCGCAGCAGCGCGAGGAAGGGAATCACAAAGTGTCCGACGATGAGCGCCACGCCGACGTACATCCACGTGCCTTTTTCGCGCATTACGTACCAGAAGGTTTCCTCCGGCACCGCTGCATTCCAAATCAGAAAATATTGAGAAAAATGGATGTACGCATAGAACACCGTGAACGCCAGCAGCATGGTGCCGAGGTGATAAAATTGTAGTTTATGCAGCTGCGGCAAATGCCCGCGCGCTTTGAGAACGCGACCGATGATCCACGCGGTGGAAATGCTCAGCCACACACTGCCGGCGAAATAATATACGCCGTACATCGTGCTGAAAAATTGATGCTGAATGCTCTTCATCCAAAGGATGGAGCCGAGCGTAAGCGAGAAGGCAAAGAGCACCACGCCGTAACCCGCGTGAATGCGCATCATCCGCGTGCACATCACCTGTTGGTTGTCTTTTTCAAACGAGAGCCCTTGAAAATTACGCGTGAAACCGGCCATCAGGTTTTCCGGGAAAACCAATTTGCCCTCGAACGCTTCGGTGCCGGATTTATCCTGCTGTAAACTCCAGTAACGCAACCGATGCGTGAGCCAACCCCAAATTAAAAACAAAACCACCGAAGCCGCGTACCACATCGGTTTGTTGAATAACGCGGCCTTCGCGTGTAATGCGTGATCGGCGTGCGGATCCAAATGCATCCACGGATAAATATCCATCGCCAGAAATCCGATGGGAATAAACGCAATGCCCAGCCAGGGAAATAGCAAACAGGACAAGTGTTCAAGATAGCGGCGAATGGGTGCGGACCAACCGGCATCGAACAGGTGATGCACCAACACGAGGAACAACGAGCCGAGCCCGATGCTCAGGAAAAACATAAACGCGGTGAGATAGGAATAAGCAAACTGCTGCTTGTCATCGATGAAACCATAAATACAAAGCAACACGCCGAACACCACCGCGATTTGCGGAATGCTGCGCCATTGAGTTTCTTGTTGCTGCACAGGCACGGTGGCGGTTTCGGTGCTCATTATTCAGTGCCCTCCCCGTTTGCTTCAGCGGATTCGGCCGCTTTTTCCTGAATCAAAAACCGCGCGGGCACGTTATCTTTTTTTGCATCGCCCAATCGGCTCAGCTGCAGCGCGCGCACATAAGCCACGATGGCCCAGCGATCGGCCACTTCGATGTTCGAGGCGTAGCCCAACATTCCCGCTTCGGTTGGAGACGATTGTTGCCCTTCGGAAATAATTTTGAAAATGGCGCCATCGGGAAGTTTCAAGGCCGGTTCGCCGTGCAAATCGCGGATGCCGCTGAAGCCGAATTTGCCCACGATGCCATTGCCATCGCCTTGCGCGCCGTGGCAGGGAACGCAGGAAATCCTAAACCGCTCGCGACCGCGTTCCACAAATTCCATCGTCACCGGCAGCGGAATGGAAACGTAATTCGTCGCGCCATCTTCAATCGTGTAGCCTTTATTCACCGCGTGATCGGTTTGGAAGGGATACACTTTTTTGCCGCTGGTGGTCACCAACGGTTCACTGCGCGCCACGGTGCCTTTGACTAATGGCTGCGAACTGAGACCATTTTTGAAAAATGCGTTCGGCTCCATCGGCCGCAGCTTTGGCTGGCGATCCATATCCGGAATCACTTCCAGCGGCGGTTTGCGCGAGATGTCTCCGCGGAAGCCGGCCAAGGCCACGACCATAAAGGCCACCATCGCAATGCCGATTAGCACGTATCTCATTGTGCGTCCTCCACCATTTCGATGTGTTGCGGATCGGTGGCTTCGAGCAGCGCGCGGGTGGCGGCTTCATCGTAGGCGGGGTCGTCGCATTCGATGACCACAAAAAATTTGTCATCCGTCACCGCCGCGAACCGGTCATTCGCCAACAACGGATTATGATGGCGCGGCAGTCGATTCAAAATAAACATCCCGCCGAGTGACCCGAATGCGCCGAGCAGAATGGTCATTTCATAGGCCACCGGGAAGGCATAGAATCCGCTGAAGAGTGGCTTGCCGCCGACCACGATGTCGTAGTCGACCTTATTCATGAAATAAATCATCAACATCCCGGCCGTCAGACCCGTGATGCCGCCGAAGAATGTGAACCAACCGACCTTCGCATTATCCAAGCCCATCGCGTCGTCCATACCGTGCACGGGGAATGGCGTGTGTACGTCCCATTTTTCGTAGCCGGCAGCCTTCACTTTTTCTGCCGCAGCCATGATGTCAGCGGGTGTATCGTACTCGGCAATGATGGCGAACGGCTGGCTCATGAGTGCGCGCCTTCCTGATCTGGTTTTGCGCCGCCCAACTTGTGATGCGGATCGGCCTGTGGCGTCACGCCTTTGGCTTCACTGATGGCAATGGTCGGCAAATATCGGACGAACAACAGGAAGAGCGTCATAAACAATCCGAATGTGCCCACGAAGGTCAAAATATCCACGCGCGTGGGGCTGTAATATCCCCAGCTTGAGGGCAGATAATCGCGGTGCAACGAGGTGACCACGATCACAAAGCGCTCGAACCACATTCCGATGTTTACAAAAATGGAGACTATAAAAATAAACCACGGCGACGTGCGGCACCACTTGAACCAGAAGAGTTGCGGGCTGATGACGTTGCAGGAAATCATCGTCCAATACGCCCACCAATACGGGCCGAAGGCGCGGTTCTTGAACGCGTACAGCTCGTACGGATTGCCGCCGTACCACGCGATGAAAAATTCCATTCCGTACGCGTAGCCCACGATGGTGCCGGTGGCGATGATGACTTTGCACATCAATTCGAGGTGACGGATGGTGATGATTTCCTCCAGCTTGAAGAGCGCCCGCATTGGGATCATCAGCGTGAGCACCATGCCGAATCCGGAGAACACCGCGCCGGCCACGAAGTAGGGCGGGAAAATGGTGGTGTGCCAGCCGGGCACCTGCGACACCGCAAAGTCAAACGACACGATCGAGTGCACCGAAAGCACGAGCGGCGTGCTCAGGCCCGCGAGCAGGAGGTACGCCTTTTCGTAATTGCGCCAGTGGCGGTTACTGCCGGTCCAACCCATCGCGAAGAAGCCGTAGGCGAATTGTTTGAAACGGTTGATCATCCAGTCCAAACCGGAATTGAGTTTCTTGCCCGCAATGCGGAGGCGATCGCGGATGGTCGCGAGATCGGGGATCAAGCCCATATACCAAAAGAGCAGTGACACGGTAAAATAAGTCGACACCGCAAACACATCCCACAACAGCGGCGAGCGGAATTGCGGCCAAATGCCGTGGGCGTTGGGAATGGGGAAGAGCCACCACGCCAGCCAAATGCGGCCCACGTGAATGCCCGGGAAAATGCCGGCGCAGATCACCGCGAAAATGGTCATCGCCTCCGCCGTGCGGTTAATGGAGCACCGCCATTTTTGGCGTAACAAAAAGAGGATGGCGGAAATCAACGTGCCCGCGTGGCCGATGCCAATCCAGAAAACGAAGTTCACAATCGCCCATCCCCAGGCCACCGGATGGTTCAGGCCCCAAACGCCCACGCCGGTGGTAATCAAATAACCGATGTAGCCGAAGCACATCAGCATAGTGAGGACACTCACCACGAAGGCGACGTTCCACCACTTCGGCATTTCGCCCTCCAGAATGCCGCACACCTGCTCGGTGATCCATCCCAACGGACGATTGTTGAGCACCAACGGCTGCCGTTCCAATTCCTTTGGCGTATGCGTCTCAACAACGTGAGCGGATTGTCCGGCGGCGTCGCTCATTTAGTGATCGGCCTTTCCGTCTTTGTGGCCATCGTGACTATCGTGATCGCCCCCGTGCCCGTCTTCCGGATGATACTCCGAAGTGCTAAACGGTTTCTCGTACGCGTCGGGCATCGCCGCGTTGGGGTTGCGAATCTTGGCGAGGTAAGTTGTGCGCGGAACGTTGTCGAGAAAGCCAAGCACTTCGTAATTGCGCGGGTTGGCTTTCTCGGCGTTTACATCGTCGGCGTCGTTCAATAAATTTCCGAACGTAATCGCCTCGGCGGGGCAAGCCTGTTCGCAGGCGGTCTTCACTCCGTTGGCCGGCACTTGCACGTCGTTGCCGGATTTGGCTTTGACCTTTTGCGCGATCTTCGCGCCTTCGATGCGTTGCACGCAGTACGTGCATTTTTCCATCACACCGCGCATCCGCACGCTCACGTCCGGGTTCTTGGCGAGCTTCAACAAATCCCATTCGTCCTCGGGGCGGTTGCTCTTTTCGCGGCTCTTCATCCAATCGAAGAACAACGAAGGCTTGGTCATCGGCGAATCGTACAGCTTGTCGAGCGGACGTTTGTTGTAATCAAAGAAATTAAAACGGCGCACTTTCCACGCGCAGTTGTTGGAGCAATACCGTGTGCCCACACAGCGGTTGTAGGCCATGACGTTGAGGCCTTCCTCGTCGTGCACCGTGGCGTTCACGGGGCAGACACTTTCGCACGGGGCACTCTCGCAGTGCTGGCACATCATCGGCTGATTGACAACTTGCGGATCGTCAATCCATTTCTCGAGATGCTGCTCGTCATCACCCGCCGTGGCGTTGTCATTGGGGGTGTGGCCTTTGCCGGTGTAATAACGGTCGATGCGCAGCCAGTGCATCTCGCGGCCATTGGCCACTTGTTCCTTGCCGACGATGGGGATGTTGTTCTCACTTTGGCACGCAACCACGCACGCGCTGCAACCGGTGCAACTGCTGAGGTCCACCGACATTCCCCACTGATGCACATCGCTCTTGAGGCTCGGGCGTTCTTTATAAGGGTGCTTGTAAATTTTGCCTTCGTTCCGCGCGTGGGATTTTATGCCCATCTCGAGAGCGAATTTTGGAGTCTCTTTATATTCCGCCAACGTTGCCTCGCGAATGATCGGCCGACCTTCCATGCTCCAATGCTCCTGCGTGCTGGAAAGTGAATACGCTTTGCCCGTCTTCTCGAGCTTACCGCCGATGGCGATGTTTGGGAAATCCGTATCGCGCACCGCGTACGCGTTGAAACCCACGCCTTCGCCCTTGAAATTCGCAATGCGGCCGTGTTTTTTGCCGTAGCCCAATGGCAAACAAACTGTGTTATCAGCCATCCCCGGCTGAATCCAAATGGGGCCTTCCACCGAACGGCCATTCAACGTCAACTTCGCCACTTGCCCGTTGCCAAGCTTGAGCTTTTCACCGGTCACACGGCTGATGCTCATCACGTTGTCCCACGTGATTTTTGTGATCGGATCCGGCAATTCCTGGCACCAACCATTGTTGGCAAACTCACCATCGCCCACGCTGTGGTCAGCCGTGAACACGACTTCAAGATTGGTTTCGCTGATGGCTTCAGCTGAAGGCAATTCGCTGGCCGGCTTGCCTGAAAGTTCATCCTGTTTTCCACCGGCGCTTTCGGCCAGAAAACCGCTGTGTAAAAAGTGCCCCCAACTCGCATCGCTGTTTTCCAGCGCCAAGGTGTCTTGCACAATTTCGTGCGCTTCCTTGGCAAGTTGTTTACCGGAGGAACCAATGCCGTATGCAAAGGCGGAAAGCACTTCGAGTTCCGAAAGGCCATCGAAGAGCGGCGCGATGAGCGGCTGCACCGGCACAAGCGTGCCATCGCTGGTGCGAGCGTCGCCCCAACTTTCGAGGTAATGCGCGCGCGGCGCGACCACGCCGGCGGCCTCGCTGGATTCGTCTTCGGCAAAATGACTGAGACGAAAAGCGGTCTTGCCTTTGGCGTTGCTCGCCCAATCCAAATCCGCACCGCCATCGTAAGCCGGATTGCAACCGAGGTTGATGATGCGCTCAACGTTACCGAGATCATCCTTGAGGTCGTGGAGGTTGCCTTGGACAGGAGCCGCGTCACTCGTTCGAATCTCCACCGCGTGACCGAGGTTGCCGAGTTTTTCGTTGATGAGATTCACCAACTCGTGCACCGCTTGCGGCTGACGATAACCGGCCATCACCAAACCATAACCGGCGTGCGCCTTCAAATCTTCAATACATTGATCGAGCCATTCCGAATTGGAAGGCTTGGCCACCGAGCCGTTTACCGCGATGCCTAACTTATCCGCCAGATAACCCGCAGCATTAGTCACCGCGCTGGCGTTCATTCGCTGGCGATGATCGGCGTTGGCGCCGGTTTGGCTCATCAACGCTTCGGCGAGGTAAAGGCGGTTCATCCGGCCTTCGTTTTTGGCCAGCTTACGGCCACGCGCAAAGTCGCGCATATGGCGGCTGGAATCTTCTTCTGTACCGATGAAATCGCAATCGAGCGACAAGATGATTTCCGCTTTATCAAGCTTCCAAAACGGTTTCACCGCACGGCCAAAAACCGCCGAAGCCGCGCGTGTGTGAACCGAATAATCCACCGGCTCGTGCACATAAAACTTCGCGTTCGACCCCATTTTTTCGGTGATTTTCGCAATCATCCGTGAGCGTGAAGGCGAGTTGCCCGCGCCCATCAAAAAGGCGGTTGGCACGTTTTCTTTCACCAAATTGTCCAGTTCCTCAATGGCATTGGCGCGGCCGTCACTCATGGCTGCGCCGAGCTTGGTGAATTCCCGCGCGCGGTCGGGGTCGTACAAATTCAGAATGGAGGCTTGGGAGTGAAGATCGGTTGCGCCATTGCTGTCGGGATGATCGGCGTTGCCTTCCACCTTCGTGGGGCGGCCTTCGTCGGACTTCACCACCAAGGGCACCGCGCCGGTGGCGGTTGGCCGTGCCGTGGCAAAAAATTGCGGCACGCCGTGCGTGTATCCTTCGGGTTGTTTACCAAAGGGAATGATGGTTTCCACCGGACGCCGACAACCGACGCCCAACAAACCCACACCCGCCAAGCCGGCGGAGGCACCCATCAACTTAAGAAAATCGCGCCGCGAAAAATCTTCGGGCAACTCCATTGCTCCCTCGGGGAATTCCTTGTCGCTCCAATCCGCGTGCTCGGCCGTGCCATTGGCTTCGCCAATACTGCGCCAATATTCAGTTTGAGGGATTGAAGATTCGTCGTTCATCTGGTTCATCGATGACAGGCCGAACAGCTTTCGGAAGTTCGCACTTTCATTTTGTTGACCAATGCAGCGCCTTCGCGCTCGGCCACCCAATCCTCGCCCGGCTCCCAGCCGAGATTAAAGACCTCACCCTGCGGCCGAACTTGCTCGTGCGGGCTGCGATGGCAATCAAGGCAGAAGGCCATGCTCAATGACTTGGCGTGCTTCACCTCGTCCATTTGATCCACGCGCCCGTGGCATTTCACGCAGCTCACCCCGCGATTCACGTGCACCGAGTGGTTAAAATAAACATAGTCCGGCAGCTTATGCACCTGCACCCACTTCACGGGTTTTTTGTTTTCAAACGCATCGCGGATCGGCTGCAAACGGGGATCATCCTTCAACACCGAGGTATGGCAGCGCATACAGGTTTCGGCGGCGGGGATGTTTGAGAACCACGATTTCTCCACGCCATCATGGCAGTAACGACAATCCATTCCGAGCTGCCCCGCGTGAACCTCGTGCGAGAAGGAAACCGGCTGAACCGGCTGATAACCCACCCGCGAATATTTGGGGGTAAAATAATACGTAACACCTGCAACTACGCAGGCGCCCATCACCAATCCGCCCACCAAAGCAATTAAAGGCAGGCGATTGGTCCATTTTGGGAAGACGTTAGACATCCAAAAGAACCGCTCCGGCGCGCATCCTACGTATCCGGCGGCATCTTGCAAGCGATTTTGTGATTTTTTTCACAAGCTCCAAAAACGGGCTGTTTTTGTGGGTTTTCCGGAAAAAGAGTAAATTTGGAGGCGAGGACCGGAATCGAACCGGTGATAGAGCTTTTGCAGAGCCCTGCCTTACCACTTGGCTACCCCGCCGTGGAAAGCGCAGACGTTAAACAAGCTACCCATTCAAGTCAATGACGGAGAGGATTGAACCGCCAAGGCCCAAAGACGCCAAGATTTTTG
>JACNJL010000038.1:20261-21584 GCA_014382585.1 Limisphaerales bacterium
GGGCACGGGTGCGAAAGGTCAGACATCGATTGATGTTATCATATCTGGATACTTTTTCAAATTTTATTTGTATCACTGTTTAATTTGAATCAAGGGATAGAAAAGATGGCAACCTTCAGCAGTGTGCTGGACTGCGGGTCATAAAAACTTGGTGACTTTGTGCCTTGGCGATTCAAATAAAACCCAACCGCTTGCGTTCCCGCCACAGTTCTTTCGGCTTGAAGATTTCTTTGGGGGTGATGATGCCGGTGATTAGGCCTGAGGGGGTGACGTCGAAGGCGAGGTTGCGAGTGGGTCTGGTGGGGTTGACGATTTAAGTCAATGACGGAGCCACTAACCGCCGCCCCCATCACCAACTACCGGTTCAACTATGATTTGTGCGCAAACTGTCCTGAGCATCGTTTAGTTTTCAATTTGGTTAATTCCCGGCCTATGGGGTGAGTTCGACATCTCATCAAATAAAGCTCACCCCTATGAAAAACCGAATTGAAAATATTGAGATCTAACCATACAAATTGCCTGCATAAATATAAAAGAAAATATAGCATGCCCTATGCAGTCGTCTGAATTAGGTGTTTTATTGATGGGGATTCTTGCTTCCGTGTTTGCTCTATCCCTATTCGTAATAATCGTGTGCTATTTTCTATCACGGGCTGAAGAGAGAAAGTCTGGAAAAGTCCTTTTCAGTGGCAAGTCCGCGGTAATTTTCACCCTAATGAATAATTCCGCTTGGTTGTTTTTTATAGCTTGGACGATGATTTGTTTCAACATTATCGGTGATATGGAAAACTATAACTGGGACACAGAAGAAAGCGAAAAAGGCTGGCAAGCATTTCGCATGGGGTCCGCCCTGTTGGTGTCTAGCGGCATTTCACTTTTTCTCCTTGCGGTTCTTTGGCGCAACTGGACTGGAAACAACGAAATGCTGCCGCGAGACAACATTTTTGTGAAATGTTACAGCGGACTAAATATGCTGACGTTGGCAGGAACGGTTTTGTGGTTAGGAACTCTCATATTATTTTCCCTACTTGAGGCGATGGCAAGCGACAAGATTTCAATTGATGATATGGGTGATTTGTTCAAATTTCCTGTGGTTATGTTTTTCAGCTCACTCGTTTTTCTTGCAGGCAACATTCGAGTTTTCGGTAGTTGCGCGGATCGGGCCCCTACAAAATAAAGACCCTGTGTTGGACCGAAGAGCCCCCCAATTCACCTCAACAAATCCGGCCCGTTCAGCAATGACTTGCCCGGAAGGCTGGGGAGGGGTTGTTCATTTCTTGGATCCTGGGAACAGAAACCTACACCACCTATCCACCAGCGGCG
>JACNJL010000038.1:21725-157580 GCA_014382585.1 Limisphaerales bacterium
TTGAAGGCACTGGGATCAAACTTGGGTGGAACTGAACCTGATGGCAGGGTTATTTCCTTCATGTCCCTTAATTGAATCCATTCCAGTAGTCCCCCGTGCCAAGCTAGATCTGCCCCTTCAAGGGTTCCCTTGACTAACCCTTGATTGACCTGCTCTATGCTCAATGGACCAGTTTGGTGGCCATTTTTTAAGATAAAAATTTGCATGGAAAATTTATTCCAACCATGGCAGTTCTAAATGTTCGAAAGACTGTAATTGGCATCAAAAAGTACTTTTGTAAACTCTTTTTCTTAATTAATGCATTATAAATGTTATCCAGAGTCTGCCAGACAGGGGCCATCTTAAGCCAAAATGCAATGAAATACAGGCCCAGTTTATACTCCGAAGAGTGGTTGAACCTACTTTACTTGGTAGACTCAAGCACTTCTCGATTAGCCCACATTTTGTGAGGCTTATAAATCCCCTTCGGCGTAATGATGCCGGTGATGAGTTCTGGGGGTGTTACGTCGAAGGCGGGATTTCGAGCAGGGCTGGTGGGGTTGGCGATTTGGATTTGGCGGAAGTGGCCTCGGGTGTCGGTGCCCCAGGCGCACAACACTTCGGCTTCTTCACGTTCTTCAATGGGGATATCTTTGCCGTCTTTTAAATTCCAGTCGAGGGTGGAAAGAGGGATGGCGACATAGAAGGGGATGTTGTGGCGGGCGGCTAATACGGCTTTGGTGTAGGTGCCGATTTTGTTCGCGACCTCGCCGGTGCGGCCGAGGGTGCGGTCGCTGCCGGTGATGACGAGGTCAATCTCGCCGCGGGCCATTAGGTGTCCGGCGGCGTTGTCGGCGATGACTTGGTGAGGGACGCCTTGCTGCGCGAGTTCCCACGCGGTGAGCGCTGCGCCTTGGGAGCGCGGGCGGGTTTCGTCGCAGTAGACGTGAAAATTTTTGCCCTGCGCTTGCGCGGCGTACATCGGGGCGGTGGCGCTGCCGATGTCCACGAAGGCGAGCCAACCGGCGTTGCAATGGGTGAGCACGCGCGTGCCGTTCTTAATCAATTTCGCGCCGTGTTTTCCGATGGCTTCGCAGTGGGCGATGTCGTCATCGGCAAAATTCTCGGCAGCGCGCAGGGCGAGTTTTTGTTTTTGGGAAATGGTTTTTCCAGCAGCCATCGCGGCGCGGACTTCGTTGAGGGCATTTACCAAATCAACAGCGGTGGGGCGCGCGGCGGCGAGGGTTTCGTAAACGCGCTGGAGATACCGCGCGAAGGCGGCTTCGGTTTTGCCAGTAAAAGCGCGCGCGCCTTGGGCGAATCCATACGCGGCGGTAGCCCCGATGGCGCCGGCGCCGCGCACGGTCATATTGGTGATGGCGCGGGCGGTTTGTTTGAAATTCTTGGTGCGTGTGAGCTCGAAGGTGTGCGGGAGTTTGCGCTGCTCAATGAGGACAACTTCGTTGGTGCGCGCGGAAAAGGAGACGGTGCGATAATGACGACGGCGGCCCTTGACGCGGACGATCATTTCACACCTCGCCTGTTTCGCCTGTTTCAAACTCGGCGATTTCTTTTTCGAGTTGGGCGTAGATGGATTGACCGCGTAGGGGTTCGAGGTCGGGATCGATTTTCAGAAAATCAAAATCGCGGTAGCCGTAGTGTAACGCTTTGCGCAGGGCATTGGCCGCTTTTCGAAATTCGGCGGTGAGGGAAAAACTGCACGCGAGATTGTAATGCACCAGCGGATCATCGGGGCAAAGGCGGGCGAGCCGACAATCGACTTTCAGCCCTTCCTCGAAGCGACCGCGGCGGGTGTAATCGTCGCCCAAAAGTTGCAGCGCCTCCACGTAGCGACGATCGCGCTTCACGACGCCTTCGAGAAAATGGATCTCGATGTCGAGGTCGCGCTGTTCCTGGCGCGATAGTTTTTTCGGATTGTTAGTTTTTTTCTCGGCCATATTGGCGTGCGCGCAAGATAGCGTTGCGGCGGTTACAATGCCAATAACAACTTTTTCACCTCGCGCAGGCGCGGCCCGGCGGTCTTTTTTTGCAGACGCGGGAATTTGCCGGCCAGTGAAATATAATCCTCATTGCGGAGGAGTTTAAGGCGGTCTTTGTCGGCCACAATCGAGGTAATTGCTTTGCTGGAGGCGATGATTTTCAGCTCGGAAACCAACAGTAAATGCTCCATCGCCTCGGGCAACGGACCAAAGCGATCCACGATTTCCTCGCGCAACGCCTTGAGCGCCTCGCGCGAATCGGCCTGCGCGAGGCGACGATACACGTCGATGCGCTGGCGCGGCGGCTGGATGTAATTGAGCGGAATATACGCAGGCGCGATGGGGCAGGTGTTCTCCTCCTCGGCGCGTTCCACGACATCGTCGTACTCGGCCCATTCCCATTCCTCGCGCGGCACGGCGATCTCCGGCGATTTTTTGCGCGGCTGCGCGGTGGGTTTGACTTTGGGGCCGGTAATTTGCTCGGGGCTGAGCGCGAGAAAATCAAAGCGGGTTTCCACGTCGATGCGCGGTTTTACTTTTTCACCCTTAAGCCGCGCGACGCTTTGTTTGAGTAACTGACAATACATTTCGAAACCCACGGCGGTGATGTGGCCGCTTTGTTCGGAGCCGAGCAGATTGCCCGCGCCACGAATTTCCAGATCGCGCATCGCGATTTTGAATCCACTGCCAAGGCTGGAATATTGTTTGATGGCGCTAATGCGTTTGCGCGCGTCGGCCAACAACGCGGCGTGGCGCGGCAGCAAAATATAAGCGTACGCCTGATGCTTGTAACGGCCCACACGACCGCGCAATTGATAAAGATCACTGAGGCCAAAGCGATCGGCGCGGTCGATGATAATGGTGTTGGCGTTCGGAATGTCGATGCCGCTTTCGATGATGGTGGTGGAAAGCAGCACGTCGGCTTCGCCATTGATGAAGGCGGTCATTACTTTTTCCAGTTCATGACTTTTCATTTGGCCGTGCCCAACGAGGATGTTTGCTTCGGGAACGATGGCGCGCAATTTTTGTTCCATCGTGTAGATGGAGCCCACGCGGTTGTGCAGGAAAAAAACCTGGCCGCCCCGATGCAACTCGCGGCGAATGGCGCGTTGGATAATTTTTTCGTTATAGTCAGCCACAATGGTTTCGACGGGCAACCGATCTTGCGGGGCGGTCTCGATGGTACTCATATCGCGCGCGCCGGTGAGGGCGAGGTAGAGCGTGCGCGGGATGGGCGTGGCGCTAAGCGTGAGCACGTCCACGTGCGTGCGGAGTTGCTTGAAGCGTTCTTTGTGCGCGACGCCGAAGCGTTGCTCCTCGTCGATCACCACGAGGCCGAGGTCCTTGAATTTCACATCCGACTGCACGAGCCGATGCGTGCCCACGACAATATCCACCGCGCCGGCGGACATCGCCTCGATCGTTTTGCGCTGTTGTTTTTTGGTTCGAAAGCGCGAGAGCAATTCCACGCGCACCGGATAATCCGCCATCCGCTCGGCGAACGTATTGAAGTGCTGCTGCGCCAAAACCGTGGTGGGCACGAGCACGGCCACTTGTTTGCCGGCCATCACCGCCTTAAACGCCGTGCGGATGGCGACCTCGGTTTTGCCAAAGCCAACATCGCCGCAGATCAACCGATCCATCGGCTTGGGCCGCTGCATATCGCTCTTGGCGTCGTTGATGGATTTTTCCTGATCGGCCGTTTCTTCGTAGATAAACGCCGCTTCGAATTCGCGTTGCCACGCGCTGTCCTCCGGAAAACCGTATCCTTCCTCCGCCTCACGCACAGCTTGGATGCGCAACATTTCGCTGGCGAGATCGGCCACCGCGCGCTCGGCTTTCTCTTTCGTTTTAATCCAGCGCTTGCCCCCCAACGTATTGAGCGCCGGACTGGCATTGCCTGCGCCAACATATTTACTAACTAGATGCGCTTCACTCACGGGCACATAAAGTTTTGGCGGTGGATTGTCCGGATCGGTGGAGGCGTATTCGATGACGAGGCATTCGTGGCCATTCTCCGATTCACCTTCGCGCGCGCCGGAAAGCGGCAGCACTTTCATCCCCTCGAACCGCCCGATGCCGTGCTGCACGTGCACCACGAAATCGCCCTCCTCTATTTCCGTGAAATTAATATCAAACGCTGAACGCATCGCCGAGCCGTGGCGGCTCTTGAGCCGGCGCGGACGTTGCACTTTGTAGCGTCCAAAAATTTCCGCATCACTCACCACCACCCATTTGCCGGCGGGAAATAAAAAGCCACGACTCAACGCGCCCTGAGCAATCTCCAATGCGCCATCTTCGGCAAACCCATATTCGCGCCAAAGCTCCTCCAAGCGTTGCTGCTCGCCCTCGTTATTGCACAGCACCACCACCGCATGATCCTGCCTCCGCCAGCGGTGAAGTTGCGCAAAAAATTCGCGCCGCTGCGCTTCCACCAACTGCGGCTCCACCGCGCGCTGATCCATCGAACGAAAGGCTTCGAGGCTGTGAATTTCCAATGTGAGATCAGCCGCTTCGTCAGCCAGTTCGTGCAGTTCCACGCACGAAAGTTTGCGGTCATCAATGCGTGCGAGCAGCGTCGTCCACTCCACATGAAATGCATCGCCCGGGGGAACCTCCATCACCTTCTCCGCTGCGGCCTCGGTGATGGCATCGGGATCGCAAAAAAGCAAAATGGTGTCGTCCGGCAAATGATCCAGCAACGTGGCGCGTGATTTATCTTTGAGATCACGCAGCAAACCCATTTCGCCGCCGGGCGCGAAGGTGGCGCTGTCGATTTTTTCGCGCGAAACTTGGCTGAGCGGATTGAAGTAACGCAGCGATTCCAATTCATCACCAAAAAATTCGCAACGCACCGGCCACGGCGTCGTAAATGGAAACACATCGACGATGCCGCCGCGCAACGAAATTTCCCCGCGCGCGGTGACTTGCGCTTCCGGCTCGTACCCCTGCGCCTCCAGCCATTCGATGAAGTCCAGCGGATCCAACCGCTCGCCCAGCCGCAACGTGCGCGTGCGATGGGCGATCTCCGAAGGCGGCAGCGTGCACTGCATCAGTGATGCAACCGTGGCGGTGATGACCGGCACTGATTCGCCCGCAAGCGATTGCAAAGCTTCAAGCCGTTCGCTGATGGCATCGGCGTGGGGGAGTTTGTTTTCGTGCGGCAATACTTCCCAGTCAGGATAAAACCGCGCGGGCGCGTCCACCTCCATCAGGCGCAGCCACGTTTCCAAATCCTGCTGCAGTGTTTCCTGAAACTTAAGCTTGGCGACCACGAGCACCACCGTGCGGCCGGTGCGGACGCGGATTTCCGCGGCCAAATGCGCCCAACCGGCGGCGTCCACACCGGCGCAGGACACAGCGCCGCCCGCCGCCACCGCTTCCCACAGGGCATGGCCCGAGGGCGTGGCGGAAATCTGATTGAACAATTTTGATCGTCCACTCATCCAAGGGACGCGGCGCACAGCTATGCACGCACGACGCCGGCAGTCAAGCGCGCCCCGAAGTGATTTGGCGTAACCCTTTCCAACGAAAACGCGTCAAAAAGGCGGAAGTTTTTTTATAAAATGAAAATTATTGTTGCCATTATTGCAGTCGCCACAGTTTCCATCGCGGGAACGTACGTCATCGTCTCCGGCCAGAAAACGGTGAACCGCGAAGCGCGCGCGGAATCCTCCACCAACAAACTCGAGGAACAACTCGCCAGTTTGCGCTCTGAATTGAACGCCGCCAATGCGCGCAAACCCAAAGTCATCGTCCAAGAAGTGGTGGTGCCCGGCGCGGCCACGGGATCGGCACAGGAAGTGTTGGACTATTTGAAGCAGATTGATCTCTCAAACGAAGACCGGCGCTCGAACAATACCGACGCCCACCGCATCCAGGTGCGGCAGGTCATTCGCCAGTTTGAGGAGCTCACCTCAATGGGCATACAAGCGCTCCCGGCCATCGAAAATTTCCTCAACCAAAATGTCGACCTCGAGTATCGCGAAAACACATCGGAAATAATCTCAGGCGTCTGGCTGGAAGGCCGGATTTATCCCGATCCCATTTTTCCACCCAGCCTTCGGATTGGTTTGCTGAACACCGTGCGCCACATTGGCAAGCGCGATGCCAACGCCATCCCCGCCGCCGAACAAGCGCTGCTCAGCGTTCTCAAAAAAACCCAGCGCGCCGTCGAGGTGGCGTACATCGCCCAAGCCCTCGAGAATCTTTCGCCCGAGGTGCACATGGAAACGTATCTGCTCGCCACGCGCGATTTGCTTTTACTGCCCATCCGTGAGGAAGGGCGCGAGGTTTCCGCGCTCGACCGCCAAAACCGCGGAATGCTATTTAATATTTTGCGCCAACACAAAGACACCCGCTTCGTTGACCAAGCCAAAACCCAACTCGTCCGCACCGGCAAACGCCGCGAGCGCGATGGCAACGAAGTTGAGTTCACATATATCGACCGCTCCGTGCTCGGCTACCTTACCGGCGTGCTCGGCTCCAAAGCGATGCCCATCCTTGCCAATCTTTACGACAACCCCGACTTGGACGACCGCAACCGCGGCAGCATCCGGCAGATTGCCGCCAACTACATCGGCGTCAACGAAGACGCCAACATCATCATCAACAAGCGCATGGTCGAAAGTTTTCAAATGCTCGCCTCTCAGGATCCCGATCCCAACAAACAAAAACGCAATCGCTACGACGGCTTGCGCAACGTCCAATATTATCTCGGCCGCCTCGGCGAAGGACGCAACGTACCCGCCGAAACCCTCCAAGCCCGCCAACAATATCTCGCCACCCTCCGCGTGCAAACGCAGGACAAAGAAGTGCTCGTGTGGATGGACCGCGTCGGCCAACGCCTCACAGATATGGGCGACCCCGAGAAAGCCAAAAAACTCGACGGCCGCTTCGACCCCCGCCGCGCGCCGCGTAAACCCTAAAACTGCTTCCGGCTGTTCAACCACACGCGCGGATGCTAACCTCCGCGCGTTGAATCATCAGAATCCCATCATCGCCGCGTTGGACGTGCCCGACGCCACCCGCGCACTGGCGCTCGCCGAACAACTCGCCCCCGCCGTCGGCGCATTCAAAATCGGCAAAGAACTCTTCGTCGCCGAAGGGCCCGACATCGTCCGCCGCGTGCGCGACACCGGCGCGAGCGTGTTCCTCGATCTCAAATTTCACGACATCCCCAACACCGTCGCCAAAGCCGTCGCCAGCGCCGCGCGGCTCGATGTGCAAATGCTCACCGTCCACGCCAGCGGCGGCACCCAAATGCTCCGCGCCGCCCAAGCCGCTGCTGATGAATCCGAGAACACCCCCCTCATCCTCGGCGTCACCGTCCTCACCAGTATGGACACAAGTGATTTGGAAGAACTCGGCATCCAAAAAAATCCCGCCGACCAAGTCCAACACCTCGCCACCCTCGCCACCGCCGCCGGCCTCAAAGGCCTCGTCTGTTCCCCAATGGAAATCGCCCCCCTACGAAAAATCCTCCCCGACGACATACAGCTCGTCACCCCCGGCATCCGCCCCGCCAACAGCGCCACCGGCGACCAAAAAAGAATCATGACCCCCGCCCAAGCCATCGAAGCCGGAGCCAGTTGGCTCGTCATCGGAAGACCCATCTGCGCCGCCAAAAACCCACGCGCCGCCGCCGAGGCAATCCTCGAAAGTTTGGCCGGATTGGCGAAATGAAAAGTTTGAAGCGCGGCTAAATTAAGCCGCGTTGGGGTTCACACACTTGGGGCCTCTGAGAAAAACTTGGGCGACATCAAATTTGCGCTTATTTTACTTTTTCAAGCTCATTATAGATTTCAATACCTCCAAACCGGATTCGGCCCCCTTTGCCAAATGAATAAATTTGCCCCTCAAAGTTTTCATACGGTGGGTAAATATAATCACCCCTTTCATTTGTGATCGACGAAAAGGAATGAGCAAAAATAAAGTCCAACGGATGTCGGTGACTCAATCCGTTCTCCAACTCAAACCATTCTTCAATACAATGGAACTGGTGAAACGTTATTTCATTTTCAACCTTTGACCACAAATTCGTTTTGTCATAAAGAAGTTGCCCTTTGTAGAAAAAAACCTGCCGATAAGCTCCATCCGCATTCAACGTAATGGTCTCATTACCATCGTAATAATGGCCAATGTAAACGCCTTCAGGGTCGCTGCATGAACAACATAAAAGTGTGCTGAATGCAAAATGTTTAATAAAATTAGAATTCAAATATTTCATGCATCATAAACTTTTGCGATATAGTTGAAAGCGGCTTGCCTGCATCATTAATTTCCGGAAAAATGGAAACCGGTATTTTTAGCTCCGGTTGAGAATTAATTCGTACACGCTCGCAACATTGCGGCCTCCAACAATGCGGTCTGCGTATCCGATAACAGGAAAACGCGTAGCAGAGACTAGGCTTGAATCATTTTTGGCTATTATCTGAACCCCGCCAACCCTTGGCCAGCAATGTCCAATTGCCTCCCAGTTTCCAGCATAAGTTCCTAAAAAAGTTGAAGTTTTGTTGCCACCCAATTTGTCGCCAATGATGAAAACTGAATAATCATTCAGAAATATTATTGGCCCATCCCATCCACCCAAGTCTTTCCTAAATGTACCTTTGGCAGTTCTTACGCCATCCATTCCCAATGTTAACAGGGATATTTCGGGATCGAATTTATAGCCAATACATTCTGTTGACAATTTCTCTTTCGCTAGCTCAACAATGCTTCTAATTTTCCTCGACCGCCTCAAGTCTTCAGTCATTTTATGCCCATCATAAAAATCCCAATGTTTTCGCGCATTTCCAGTTCCAAGCGCATATAACCAACCCAATTCAAAAGCCGTTGGATTATCTATATTTTTCGGCCCTAGTTTAACCCTTAGATCCGGTAGTAATATTTTGTGTATATAAGCATCAATAACTTTCTTCTGGAGTTTAGCAGCTTTAGCTTTAGCTTGTGCTTCCAGCCATTTCTTCACGTCCGCTGGCGAAACAGCCGCCATTTTGTAATTCTCAGTAACATCGCTATCGCCAGCAATTTGGAATTCTGTTTGTTGTTCCGAAGTTTTTTGTTGCTCTTGAGGCTCAGTGTTCTCATTGCTGATCTCGGTTTGTGCCTCAATATGGTAATCGGTTGTGTTTAGCAAATCGAAAAAGCTGCGATACGGGTCATTGTATGAATCGAGATCTGAAAGCAGGGTTGCCACCGAATCATACGCTTCATCGCCCGCCCCATATCCATCATCAAAATCACTTTCATTGAAAATGACATCTAGAAAATGGTTGCATTCCCCAAAGTCTAACTGGGCAATCTCTGGGTATTCAGAACCCAATGTGGGCTCCCCTGAATCGGAGTAAACCGGTTGTGGGTATTCGCCTTTGAAAGCCCAAAACGTCTCGATATATTGGAATGCAGGCTCAATTTCAAAAGCCTCCTCCTCAGTGAGCCATGGCATATAACTAGTGAAGAAATCACCGTAGTGTGAGCTTCCATCTTGGGCTTGCAAGGATTGAACGCCTTGTGAGGTGATTAAAGAGAAGCCGAACAGTATATACAAGATGCGCTTCATTTCAAAAAAATGACAGAACCTCACATACGCGCAAGCTTTTATTTAGGTTCACCACCGAAAATCTACACACTACTATCGAGGCAATCCTCGAAAGTTTGGCCGGATTGGCGAAATGAAAAATTTGAAGCGCGGCTAAATTAAGCCGCGTTTGGATTCACGCACTTGGGCCCTTTGAGGGCATCTTTGGCGGCTTCGATGACTGGGAATTCTTCGGCGGTCAGATTGATGGCGATCCATTCCTGTTGATCTTCGGGCACATCGTCTTCGGCGTGGATGGCTTCGACGGGGCACGCGGCGACGCACGCATCGCAGTCGATGCAGGTTTCGGGATTGATCAATAGTTTGTCGGGCGCTTCGTGAAAGGCGGCCACGGGACATTCATCCACGCAGCTCGTGTAAACGCAATCGACACAGGCACCGGTAACAACGTAAGCCATAATTTTTTTCTCCCGCCCGCGGGTCATCCACGAGTTGCGGGAGGCTATTCATTTGAGGCTCAAAAGTCAATCTGCTTTGGAGTTTCACGTTTTGAGAATCTTCCATCCGGGAGGGCGAAGCTTCTGCTGAGCCGGGCGTGTGCTTTCGGAAGGGCGACTATGCCGCCCTTCGGCTCAGCAGGAGCTTCGCCCTCCCCCGATTTTGAATCACCAAATCTACACGGAATCGGCGGCGAAAATTTCTTCCAACACAAACACCCCATTTGTCGGGCCGAATTAGCGGATCTTTCTTTCCCGAATTCCCTCTTGACAGTTAAAACCGTTTTCATACCCTAAACGTATGCGCAGGATTTCTGTATTGCTCCTTCTCTGGATTGTTACCTCCCCTTTCAGTGCGCGGCTACAAGCGCACGATGTCCAAAACTTGGAGCACTGTATTTCTACTGTTTCCGGGATTGCGGGTTCACAATATCCTCTGTTGCAAGCATGGGCCGAGGGGGGATTGAGGGAGAACAATCCGGCATCTTCCACCAAGCTGGAGCAACGCGACCATAGCAATGCAACCCAATGTCAAACGCCATTCACCGCAGACTTGGGCTCGCCCAACTATGTGAATGACCTCCGAGACTTAGCGGCTATGATGGGGGTGACTCTCCACAAGCACTGGCCCTCACATATGTGGGGCAAAGCTTGGTGGCAGTCGCTTCAAGTAGATGACAAATATATGTTTTTTATGGACAGCAGTGAAACTCCCGCGGACTTAGCGATTGAGGTGATACGATACGCGCTTTACCGCGAATGGATGGCCCGGCGTCATGGGCACGTCTCCACTTTTGTGACTAATCCCCAAGGCATCCCCCAACTCCAATGGAGCCATTACGATGGTTCCTTCAGTTTTTTACCCATCTTGGAATTGTCCGAGCGGCAGTTGCGGAGTTCAATTTTAATGGAGCTAAAAATGGAATTCGATTGCCAAAGACACAACACAACGGATCGCACCCAAAATATACGAGTGCAATTGAATCTAAACTTGATAAGTTATTTAAAGAAAATCCGAATTTATCCCCTGAACAAGCCAGATCTATTCTCGAAAATTACACCGGCCGCATCAAGAACAGGCTAGCTGAACAAGTCAGCGGAACCCAAAGGCTAAGATGATCCAATGGAAACATTCTCCTTACAGAAGTGGATTTGCAGCCGATTTTAGAAAAAGGGGGCGTCGAAGAAGGAGTCGCTGAGTTGGCGCGTTTTTATTACGCGGAAATATACCCGGCTCACCCGTACTCAGAATGGCCCATACTCATAATTGATTATTGGCCGCACGAAGGTTGGATTCAGGTTTATCCACGTCAAGAAGAAGGGCCACTGACACCCCAAGAGCTGAAGGAATTTTCTTCTCAAATTAAAGGGCTTTGCCTAATTTCGATCAAAGAATTAAAAAAACGTTACGAACAAAATGATGCATTGCGTGGCATGGAATCATTCATACAAGAACAGTTTGATGAATTTGCCTCAAGGCATACACTGTTGGTTTCTGAGATGGCGGACACAGTTGCCAAGGTATGGCCGGAGGTGCATACTAAAATGGCTCCAGGTGCACGAATAACAGCCCGCATCATTGAATCTTCAAATATGGATATGGAAGGACATCTAATTTCACTAAAGGACATCCCATTATGACCCGCTGGAAAAAACGACAGAAACAAAATGGGGATTACTTAGAGTGCAAAGGCCATGCTTTTAACAGCACCACAATGCAGAATAATATTCATGAATTTGCTCGAGTATTTTATGAAGACATCCTCCCACTCCATCAGAATGAAGAATGGCAACTCGTGCATATCCACATTTCTGAAGGTGGATTCAAGGCAACCCCTAGGCGGTTGCCTCCAATTACTCCGCTCAAACGTGGAATGGTATCGATAAATTCGCCATCTCTGAGTAAACGTTTTGATACACAGCTTCGTCCTTTCAAGGACGGAAAAGAACGGTGGAGGGCCTTCCGCATTGCTGCTGGGCAGGTGTGCGAGTTTGTCCGGCAGGAATGGCCCAAGGTGCACCAACAGTTTGAACCGAACCGCAAGCTGCACATCTACATCACCGCTGCTTCCAACCCGGTCAATCCCTATCCCCTCCTTGAATTCGATGGCGCCACCGGTACTCTCGAACACAACCCGGCCTGCTTTCCTACCCCCCAGCCAGCATCCGGCGAACGCCCCATGGGGATCACTTGGGAACGCACCTCCGAAAAAGGCCATTTCGCTCTCGGCGAAGCTATCGGCGATTCCATTGAGCACTGCCTCGCCGAGCTAGCCCGTTATTATTACCGCGAAATATTCCCCCTTCATGACTCCACAAACTGGCCGCTTCTGATGATTGAGCTTTGGCCTGATTCCGCTCGCGTGATTGTCTTTCCCCAACGGCAAGGCTCCCTCAATCGCAATGAACGGGGCTGCTGCCAAATCACCATCCCCACCCTTCAAGATCAGTACGCCCACGCCCACGCCGTATATCAGGCCGATTCCCCGACTCCGGAAGAGGATGACGAGTTTGAAAAACGCTATGAAGTATTGATGGCCAACCTCGTGGAATCCGTAATCAAGACTTGGCCCGCCATTCACGCCAAAGCCGCCCCCTCCACCCGCCTCCTCGCCTGCATTACTGACTCGGGCCAGCTCCACCCTGCGCCTCTCCGGGAACTGAAACTTTAAGCACGGCAATCGGTACGGAGTATAGTACATTTTGGTTGGGGCAACGGGTGATCGCATACGGGCTTGGAAGCCCCCGCCTCAACCAAAACTTCCGACAACCAATATGGGAAAACAAATGAGCAGTGAGTGGGTTGAGGGTAATATAAAAAGAATGTTGGAAAGCAAGAATCAAAAAGTCGTTGAAACCGGCAGGATTTTGAACGAAGCAATTCAAACGAATCCTAATAGTATCCGCCGAAAAATTAATGTGTTGGGCCCCGACGGAGTCAATCGTTGGAATGTAGTTAACATCCCATGAATGCAGAAGATCTAGCGCGCATCAAAGAGAATTTAGAATATTATCGGGGAAGCTTGAACCGTTGTCACAAGATTATTGAAGAATCTGGCGACAACCCATTGGGAACGGTCACGTCGAGCATGCAGGATGAATACAGGGCGATTGCCGTTTACCAAGGTGTTGTTGAGGGCGAATGGAATCTATTCCCTGAGTTTATGGCTAGTTCAGTGGAATGTTGGCTTAACTTGCTTGCCAAGTATTCAAATGAAGGAACGGTATGTTGTTCTATGGTGGACGTCATACCCGCATACAAGTGCTCACTTGATGCATTGGCCGCTGGCAATGAAGCGCTGTCCAAACAGGTGGCTAACGAGATCCAGCAACGATGCGATTACTTAAGCCACCGTTTTTCCTGCTACTTTGCCTTTGCCGTCAAAAGCGTGACGCTTGAATCCGATGACGTCTCAGAGCGTTTGGAAGCACTGGATATTGAGTGCAAAACAAAAGACGGGGTCTATTTCCAAGGCCATGCCCAAGTGTTGCGATGCATCGCCGAACACAATGAAGCCCCACTCTCTGAAGCCTTTAAACTGTTGCTTAAGGGCCATCGCAAACTTTCACGTGGCGCGGGAATGTTTAATCTCACGGTTGACGTATACCTCTCTGTCTGGGGTCTGGGCCTCGCCAACCTCTGCCACTTTCGGGGACTAACAGTGGAAATTGATGACCCCCTGATTCCCAAGCAACTTCTGCTTCAAACGTAAGTGGAAATCAAAAAACTAAGATGGTCTGGCGACACAGATATCATGACTTGTTTGCTCACCAAACTTGCACGGAATCGGCGGCGAAAATTTCTTCGAGCAGGATTGAGTAGTCGCCGTTGGGGTCCACTTCGGTGAGGTCGATGACGCGGGTTTCGTGGCCGATGGTTTCCTGGGCGGCGATGATGCCGGCGGGCAACGGATCGTCTTCGCGGGTGAGGATGTGGATGATGCGGGCCATTTCAAAATCTCATTACCATTTCCGCTTCGGCGGCCAGCTCGGCGAGGGCGGGTTCTTTGAGGCGGTTTTTCAAAATCACTTCGGTGTCGAGGGCTTCCATTGTTTGCTCATCGGGCATCACGTACACGCGCCCGCCTTTTTCGCGAACCATCGGGAGGAATTGTTTGTACATTTTGCTGTCGGGCAAATCCGCCGCGGCTTCGCTGAGCGCGTGGGCGGCGGCGTGGTGCAGCACGACGCTCACTTCCACCTGTTCCCAAACGCACACGCCGCCCGCCAAACGCACGGCCTCGGCCGCGCGCGGATTGGTGCGCGGATCGGCATCGATGATGATGAGCACTTTGCGCTTGGGCTTGAGGTCGACTTGCAATTTGTCGGCGAGGGTTTCCATCAAACTATTTTAGTTGAAACTGACAAAGCGATCGGTGGAGGACATTACGTCGTTGAGCAATGTGAGGCCGCCGTACAAAGCGTTTTCGCCGGGGACAATTTTGCGCCGTTGGCAGGCATAGGCGCAGGCAAAAAGGCGGAGGCCGTGGCCGCGCAGGGTTTGGACGCGTTGGTCTTCCACCCCCGCCACGGCGTCGTCGAGGCAGTAGAGGTAGACTTCGTCTTTGGCGGTGAGTGCGGCGGCGGCGAGCTGGAGGCCGTGGTGAAAGCTGGCGTGCGTGGGCGCGACAGAAATCAGAATACCCAGTTTGCGCGCTTTCGCCACATTGGGCACATCGGGCGATTGCTCCTGCACCGGCTCCATAGGGCGAGGGTAATGAGGCCGCGCGAGGGTGTCAATCGGCGGCGTTTATTTGATCTTCACTCCGTGCTCCCACAGTGGCGTGAGGTCGGGGTCGTTGACGGCCATATTTTTGACGCGCTTGGAGTCGCCGACTTTGAGGGCGCACTCCAGCCATTCGCGAGCTTCCTGGATGGCGCCGCTTTGGCATTTGTAACAGGCGAGGTTGTACGGGATGGCCTCGTCGTGCGGAAAGCGTTTGAGCATCGGCACGAGTAAGTTGAAGGCTTCGTCGAAACGCTCAAGATAAAAGAGCGCGTTGCCATGGTTGATCCAGCCCTGCGGCATCTCCGGCTGCACCTCGATCATTTGAAGGCTGATGTTCAGGCAACGCTCCCAATCCTGCATGCGATTGTGAATATGCCAACGCACCTGCAGCACATCAAAGTGCCGCCGGTAGTCCGGTGAAATTAACTCCAACTCAGCCAAGGCCGAATCGTAGTCCCCCAATTCCATCCACCCTTCAGCGCCGGACAGGAAATGCGTGTCCGGTGGTTCCAATTGTCCCATCTTCATTGCTTGCCCCAAATGCGAAAACACGATGCACCTTCATAAAACGGCTGGTTGATTCCCCCTCCTTGGTGAATTCGTGCGGCTCCCTCGCAACGGCATAGTGTTTAGCAGAAACCGGGCCAACGCCCAAGCTCGGGTTATTCACCGCGCTTTTAGCTGAAAACAAAAAGATTGTGCGAAATTGGATGGCACCTTTTTCCCATCACTCGCCGCACAGGCGCAAAAGTTCCGATTCATCAATCACCGGCACGGACAATTTTTCCGCCTTCGTCAGCTTGCTCCCCGCCGATTCGCCGGCCACCACGAAATCAGTTTTCTTGCTGACGCTGCCGATCACCTTGCCTCCCGCCGCCTCAATGCGCGCCGCCGCCTCGTGGCGTTTCAAATTCGGTAGTGTGCCCGTCAGCACCAACGCCTTCCCCGCGAGCGGTCCGGCGGCTTCGCCGGAAATGACGATTGAAGATTCAAAATTCAATCCCGCCTTGCGCAGCACTTCGACGAGCGCGCGATTCTGCGGATCGCCAAACCAAAAATGCACACTCTTCGCAATCACCTCACCCACATCATCAATCGCCACCAACTCCTCCTGCGACGCATCCATCAATTCATCCAAATTCGAAAACCGCCGACACAACGCCTTGGCCACACCCGCGCCCACGTGCAAAATCCCCAACCCAAAAATCAACCGCCACAAATCCCGCTGCTTGCTCGCCTCCAATCCATCGATAAAATTTTGCGCCGACTTCTCCGCCATCCGCTCCAGCCCCGCCACCTCCGCCAAGGCCAACTTGTATAGCTCGCCCACATTCAGCGCCAAACCGCTCCCCACCAACTGCCGCACCAACACCTCACCGCCACCTTCGATGTCCATCGCCCCGCGCGCGCAAAAATGCTCCAACCGCCCCCGCACCTGCGCCGGGCAATCCGGATTCGGGCAACGCCAAACCACATCCCCCTCATCCTTCCCCGCCTTTGATTTGCATTCGGGGCATTCTTTGTTCAGCACAAACGCCGTCGCTTTCTTGAGCCGTTTGCCCAGCACCACCTCCACCACCGCCGGAATAATCTCGCCCGCTTTTTCAATCACCACCGTGTCGCCCACGCGAATGTCTTTGCGCTGAATCTCCTCTTCATTGTGCAACGTCGCGCGCGCCACCGTGCTCCCGGCGATCAACACCGGCTCCAATTCCGCCACCGGCGTCAACGCCCCCGTGCGGCCGACTTGAACAGTGATGGCTTTCAAAACCGTCTCCGCCTGTTCCGCCGCGTACTTGTACGCGATCGCCCAGCGGGGCGCTTTGGACGTCACGCCGCATTGTTCGCGAAGCGATAAATTGTTAAGCTTGATGACTGCCCCATCCGTTTCGTAATCAAACTCGTGCCGCGCAGTATCCAAGTCGTTGATGGCCTCCACCAAGTCCACGTGCGATTGACCCGTCCAAATTTTCCCTGCCGTTGGCAAGCCCAATTGCCCCAGCCAACTCACCACTTCTTTTTGAGTTGGCGGCACCTCGCCCTTCACTTCGCCAAGCCCGTACAGGATTACCCCCAACGGCCGCTCCGCCACCATTTTGGGATCGAGCATTTTCACAGAACCCGCCGCCGCATTACGCGGATTGGCAAACGGTTCCTCGCCTTCCGCCTTGCGTTTTTCGTTCAACTTCGCAAACCCCGCGCAGCTCATAAACACTTCGCCGCGCACTTCGAGCACAGCCGGTGCCTTCGCTGGCAACCGCAACGGCAAACTGCGAATCGTTTTCAAATTCCCCGTGATGTCATCGCCACTCGCCCCATCGCCGCGCGTGGCACCCACAGCAAGCACGCCATTTTCATAACGCAAACTCACCGCCAGCCCGTCGATTTTCGGCTCAATCGTCCAGTCCAGTTCCGCTTCCGGCAACCGCTTTTCCACCCGCTTCAAAAACTCTGCCAGTTCATCAAACGAATAAGTGTTATCGAGGCTCATCATCGGCTGCGCGTGCCGATGCTCTGGGAATTCGCTCACCGGTTTGCCACCCACGCGCTGGCTCGGCGAATCCCCCGTCAGCAATTCCGGATGCGCCTCCTCCAAATCCAGCAGTTCGCGATAGAGCCGATCATAATCCGGATCGCTAATGCTCGGCTCCGCCAGCACATAATAAGCGTGATCGTGCCGACGAATCTCCTCCGCCAACACCGCGTGCCGTTTTTTGTTTTCCATCGCGCTCATTTTTTTCTGCGCTTCTTGTACGGCAACCGCTTCACTTTCACAAAATTTTTTGGCAACGCATCAAACTCCGGATCTTTGTGCCACAGTTCACAGCCGTGCGCTGCCGCTTGTGTAACGATAGCGGAATCCGCAGTGCTCATTTTATACTCCGCACGCAGCTGCCCCGCCGCCACGGATTCCTCCTCGCCCAAAGCAATCCATTCCAAAGGCGCATCGCGAACAATCCGCCAGCAAAAATCCCACGTCTCGCGATCGTGCCGCACGAGCCCAAACACCACCTCCACTCGACTCCACTCGGACGCCAGCAGCGTTGTGCCATTGGCATCAGCCTCCATCAATGCCGCCTCCACCTGCTCGCCGCCGGGTTCATCGAAAATCCACGACAAAATTGCCGAGGTATCCAGCCAACGCCGCTCAGCCACGGGCGCGCTCCTCCCGGCGCATATCCTCGAACGCCTTCCAGCCACGCTTGGCCGCCGCGCGTGGAATCATACCGCGCAGTTTCTTCCAAGCATCCTTGGGCAGCGGCGTGCCGATGAGCAGACCGTCGCGGATTTCCCATTCCACGTGGGAACCGGGGGCCATCTCCAGTTCCTCGCACAGGGCTTTGGGGATGGAAATTTGTCGTTTGGCCGAAAGCAATGTTTTCATACCGACAACTTACGGTAAAACTTGCGATCCGTCAACCAAACTGGTTTGGTTTGGTAAAACTTGAACTCATTGTGCCGGCAGCACGAAATCATCCGCGTGATACGAACTGCGAACCAACGGCCCGCTGGCGACGTGGGTGAAACCCATCGCCTCGGCGGTTTTTTTGTGTTCGGCGAATTGATCGGGATGGATGAATTCAACGACGGGCAAATGCTTTTGGGTGGGCTGGAGGTATTGGCCGAGCGTGAGGAGGTCGCAGCCGACGGCGCGCAGGTCGGCCATCGCCTCGTGCAGTTCGGCTTCCGTTTCGCCAAGGCCGAGCATGAGGCCGGATTTGGTGAAAATTTCCGGGGCGCGTTTTTTTGCTTTGCTCAAAACGGAGAGCGATCGGTCGTACGTCGCCACCGAACGCACTTCGGGGGTGAGGCGGCGGATGGTTTCGAGGTTGTGATTGAAAATTTCAGGTCGCGCGGCGAGCACGGTGTCGATGGCCGCATCGTCATCCAAAAAATCCGGCGTGAGGATTTCAATGATGGTTTCCGGATTTACCGCGCGTACGCGTTCGATGACTTTTTGAAAATGCGCCGCGCCGCCATCGGCCAAATCATCGCGGGCCACGGCGGTGATGACGATGTGTTTGAGCTTCATCCGCCGCGTGGCTTCGGCAACGCGTTCGGGCTCGTCGGCCTCGAGCGCCATCGGTTTGCGGGTATCCACCGCGCAGAAACCACACGCGCGCGTGCAGCGATCGCCGGCGATCATAAAAGTGGCGGTGCCTTTGCTCCAGCATTCCCAGTGATTCGGACAGCGCGCGCTTTCGCAAACGGTGTGGAGGTTGAGATCGTCGATGAGATTACGCGTGGCGAAGTACGCGCTGGCTGTCGGCAGTTGAAGCCGAAACCACTCCGGGAGGCGCGGGCGTTTTTGTGGCGAAGGGGCTGGTTCGGCGACGGCGCTCATTTTGATTTCCCGAGCCCTTCCCAAAATACCACCAACTCGCGCGCGCCGAAATCTGCCAGCACTTGGCCATCCACGGCGATCACCGGCGCGAGAGTTTGGCCGGAGAGCCGTTCCATTTCCTCGAAGGCTTCCGGGTTATCAATCACATCGACCGTTTCAAATTCGATGCCTTGACTGGTGAGCCAATGCTCCGCCTGGCGGCACCAGCCGCATACGGGCTTCACGTAAAGGATTACTGTTTCAGGCTGATACATATTGCGCGGCCATCATTGGCTTTTTCCGGGCTGCTGGCAAATCACGTTTGGGTCATTCTTCCGGTTTCCGCCACGGCGCAAGGCCAATAACTACGCCTGAGACGACCAACGCCATGGCCGGCCAAAAGGTGGGCGTGATTTGTTCTCCAATGCACTGCCACGCCCATAGCATCGCGAAGATGGGGATGAGGTTATTGAACAACAACGCACGGCTGACAGGCCAATAGCGCAGCACGTTGTTCCAAATGCCCAGCCCGACGATGGTGCCGGCAACAATGCTGAACCCCTGCCAACCGATGAATTGAATCTTAAGCGCGGGTGGATTCTTTGTGATTTCCCAAATGACAAATGGAAGCAGCAGCAGTCCCCCACGCCATGCCGTGTGCGCAGTATACAACATGCCGCTGATGCGGCTGGACATTTCGCGCGATTCGCGACTGTAAATCGTCCACGACCAACTGGCGCAAAAGGCGATGACATCGCCGTGCCACGAATGGCCGTCCGCAGCAGTGGCGTGCAGCTTTGGAAGAAATAAAATCACAATGCCCGCCAGTGCGAGCAGCGCGGCTAAATATTTGCGCAGGCTTTCGCGGTTCAGCCGTGGGCGTTCCTCCAGCAACAGCCCCCAAACCGGCGAGGCGGCGAGGTACAACGAGGCGTGCGACACAGGCGTCATAGTGACCGCCCACGAAAACCCCGCCGCCCATCCAACAAACAACGGCGCCCCGCGCACCCACAGCCGTCGATGCACATCCGTCGGCACGGCTTGCGGTTCGCCAAAAATTTTTGTCCATCGCAACAGCCCCAGCAACAGGATTCCCGCGCCCAGCAATCGTGTGCCGGTGGTCCACAACACCGGCCAGTCGCGCACGAGATAGCCGATGGCCGTGTTATTTGCACCCCACACGATGGTGGCCAGCACGAGGCTGGCGGCAATGAGGAAATTTTGACGGGATTCACCCATTCGGCAAATTGACCATCACGGGCTCGCTTCGCAAGCCAAACCGCGCTATCTTTTCGGGATGAAGCATTCAGCCGGATTTCTCGCGCTTGTGGAAGATGCCCTGTCGCGGGTGACCGAAATATCCATCGAAGACTTACCGGCGCGCCTGACGGAAAATCCGGAAGCCGTGCTGCTGGATGTGCGCGAGGAAAGCGAATGGACCAAGGCGCACGCCAAGGAAGCCCAGTATTTGGGCAAGGGCGTTTTGGAGCGCGATTTGGAAACGCGTTTCCCCGACAAGACCGCGGAAATTATCATGTACTGCGGCGGTGGCTATCGCAGTGCGCTCACTTGCGACGCCGCTCAAAAGATGGGCTACACGAATGTGAAGTCGTTGGCGAAGGGGTATCAAGGGTTGGTGGTGGCGGATTGGCCGATGGAGTGAAATAAAGTGATCCATGTTCTTCGAGGCCACTTGAAAACTGATCATTTGCCCTTCTTCTTCTCTCGCTTCTCAATCATCTTCTTCAGCTTGGGCCAATATTCATCGTCCACCATATAACCCACGCATTCTTTCGCGCCGCAGTTGCACGGGTTTTCGAAAGCATCCACAAGGTCGTAGTTATAATTATAAAGCACTTCCTCGCCTTTCCTGATTGTTCTGAGGGCGTCAATCCACACGCGATCATCCTCAATATCCGATTCGGCGTTGGCGGCACAGCCGTGGTTGATGAAACGCGCAGGATTCCACGGCACATTGCCATCGATATCGAAATGCTTGTTGATGGTAAACACGTAGCCATTGCCATCGGCCAATTCCGCGGACGCTTTCTTTTTAGTGAGCGGACGACCGATGTATTCGATGATGCGCGTGCCTTTTCGGATGTCGCGCTTGGCGTACGCGCCCACGTTATGAATGCTCGATTTCCTAAAATCCAAATATTGATTTTCCACCTGTAATTGCACGCGCGCATTGAAGAGGCTAGAAGCAGCATGGGTCAAGCGACAGTTATTCGATTTTTGCATTGGCAAAATGCGCGTCACGGTTTGCAATACGCGCATGCAACGTTCGCTCGCCCTGATACTGGCTCTGTTGCCGTTTTGGCTCACGGCCACCCCACCGAATATTTTGCTTATGGTGTCTGACGACCAGGGCTATCGCGACCTTGGCTGCTTTGGCTCGCACGAAGTGAAAACACCACACCTCGATCGCCTTGCCAAAGGCGGCGTAAAACTCACCAGTTTTTATGTCGCATGGCCCGCGTGCACGCCTTCGCGCGGCGCATTGCTCACCGGTCGCTATCCACAGCGCAATGGCATTTACGACATGATTCGCAACGAAGCGCCCGACTATGGTTATCAATACAAGCCCGGTGAATACGAGGCCACCTTCGAGCGCATCAGCGGCATGGACACTCGCGAGGTGCTGCTGCCGGCGGTGTTAAAAAAAGTCGGCTACACCAGCGGCATTTTTGGTAAATGGGATCTCGGCGTACACAAACGCTATCTGCCGCTCGCGCGTGGCTTTGATGATTTTTATGGGTTCGTGAACACCGGCATCGATTACTACACCCACGAACGCTACGGCGTACCGTCGATGTTCCGCAACAACGCCCCCACCTTCGCCGATCAAGGCAAATACTGCACCGACCTTTTCGAGCGCGAAGCCGTGCGATTTCTCAAGGACAACCACAAAAAACCGTTTTTCCTCTACGTGCCTTTCAACGCCCCGCACGGCGCGTCGAGCCTCGACCCCATCATCCGCAGTGGCGCGCAGGCACCGGAAAAGTTTAAAAAGATGTACCCCACGCTGCTCTCTCAGGCCGGCACGCAAAAGGGAACGCGCTATGGCAAACCCGCCATCGTCCGCAACCGCCCCGCGCGCCGATTAGAATTTGTCGGCTCCGTCACCGCGATGGATGCCGCGATCGGCACGCTGCTAAACTGGCTCGATGATTACAACATTGCCGACAACACGATTGTGATTTTCTTCAGCGACAACGGCGGCGGCGGCGCGGCAGACAACGCGCCCTTGCGCGGGCGCAAAGGCCAAATGTTCGAGGGCGGCATCCGAGTGCCTTGCATCATCCGCTGGCCCGGAAAAATTCCCGCCGACACCACCACCGATGAATTCCTCACCTCGCTTGAAATTTTCCCCACCCTCTCCATCGCCGCCGGAGCAGCTCCAACCAAGGGGGTAGTGCTCGACGGCTTCGACATGCTGCCGGTATTGCAGGGCATAAGCAAATCACCGCGCAAAGAAATGTTCTGGCAACGCCGGCTCGACAAAGGCGCACGCGTAGGGCACTGGAAATGGGTGGCGGGAACACACGGCACCGGCTTATTTGATTTACAAACGGACATAAGCGAAAAGCACGATCTTTCCAGCAAGCACCCGGAGGTGTTAAAAATGATGAAAGCTCGCTTCGCCAACTGGAAAAAAGAAATGGCAGCCGCCGAACCGCGCGGTCCGTTTCGGGATTATTAAAATTTATGAAAAAAATACTGTTTACTTCCCTGATGCTCGCCGTGATCGGCTGCGCCGCGCCGCCCAAACGCATTGCCGCGATCGTAACGGAGTACCGACACAACTCACACGCGGACGTCATCGTCAGCCGATTGCTGCTCACGCACACGCTGGATGAAAAAGGTAAACGGCCGAATTTAAAACTCGTTTCGCTGTATACCGACCAAGTGCCCGAGAACGATACCAGCCGCAAATGGGCCAAACAATTCGATGTGCCCATTTACAAAACCGTGGAGGAAACGCTCACACTCGGCACCGGCAAACTGGCGGTGGACGGAGTGCTGCTCGTGGCCGAACACGGGAATTATCCAAAAAACGCCACCGGCAACACGATTTATCCGAAACGGCGGCTCTTTGATGCAGTGCAAAAGGTGTTCCGCAAAACCGGCAACTCTGTGCCGGTGTTTGTGGACAAACACCTCGCCGACAATTGGGCCGACGCGAAATGGCTGCACGACACGGCGGCGGAATTAAACGTACCGATGATGGCCGGCTCGTCACTGCCCGTGCTGTGGCGGTATCCGCCGGCGGATGTAAAACGTGGGGCGAAGCTCAAGGAAATTGTCGCCGTTTCGTATCACACGCTCGACGCCTACGGCTATCACGCGCTGGAAATGGTGCAGTGCCTCGCAGAACGCCGCGCGGGCGGCGAGACGGGCGTGAAGCGCGTGCAGTGCCTTTCCGGCGATGCAGTTTGGCGCGCGATGGACGCGGGGATGTTCGACCGTAAACTGCTCGACGCCGCGCTCAAGCGGCTGAAAAAAAGCGCCATCACCCGCCAACCGAAACGGCCGCTGCGCGAATTGGTGAAAGCGCCGGATATGTTTGTGATTGAATACCGCGACGGGCTGAAGGCTTTCGTGCTCACGCTCAACGGCGCGGTCAACGAATGGGGCGTGGCGTGGAAGACCAGCAGTGGCACACAAAAATCCACCACCTTCTGGACGCAGGAAGCTCGTCCGTACATGCACTTTACTTATCTGGTGAAAGGCGCGGAAAAAATGTTCCACACCGGCAAGCCGACTTGGCCCGCCGAGCGTACGCTAATGACCAGCGCCCTGCTCGATGCGTTGCTCATTTCCAAAAGCAAAAACGGCGCAACGGTGCCAACCGATTATTTGGATTTTAAATACACCTCCGCCTGGAACTGGAAACAACCCCCCCCACCCCCGCCGGGCCGGCCGTGGAATCAGCAGTAACACTACCGCACAATCAATCGTTCGAGCTTCGCGCGGAAAATATTCGTAGAGACGGCCTCAGAGGTCATACACGGCGCACGAAAATTCCACACCACATTTGGGCCTAGCTGGTTAGTGTAGTCATGGGCCTCGCCCAATTCGGTGCCACTTTGATCGTATAGTTTGAAAATAATTTCCACCTCAATTAGCGTATCGCTCGTAATATTCTGTGCTGCACCGATCACATAAAACACATCCGGCCCCTGTTGGCCTTCGGTTTTCCGGTCGGTCTCCCGGCTGATGACCAGCGATGACTCATCCACCTTCACAGACTTCACCACATTATTGCTGCGGTAATCATCGCCAAACAAAAACTGCAGAGTCACCGCCCGACGAACGCTGTGTTCCCATTGCGGATTGATGAATCCGGCCACCGTGGGCAATCCAAATCTGGAAAATAACAGCACAAACACAACCAGCACGACACCAAGTTTTTGTTTCTCACGGTCTTTATACCAAGGGCCATCGAATGCTTCGGCGTCATCTTCCAATGCCGCGGAAGATTTGAGCTTGGGCACGCCGCCCCCGTGAGCGCCTCCGCCCGCGCCGGAAATCACTCCGGCTACTTTTCGTACAACCGGCCCGGATCCCATTGGCCCCGCCGATCCGGCTGGCATCGCCGGGTTGGGAGGCATCGCGGAAAATCCACCCGGCATCGCGCCAGCCATCGGGTCCATCGATTCCTCAGGATCCGGCTCAATGCCCGCCGGTTGGCGACGAGTCATAGGCGCACTAGGCACGGCTGAGGGAGAATCACCCGCGGATCGGGTGCTGCGTTTGGGTTTGGGCCGACCACCGCGACGTCCACCGGGTTTCGGACGCCCAGATCGTCCGGCCCGCCCTTCATCCGTAGGGGCTTCTTCGTCAGGCTTGGGTCCGGAGCCAGCTAATCGACGGCCAATTTTTTCTGGCCCATCGCCAGGCATGGCTCCCCCACCGCCAGGGCGTTGACGTAATTTTTTGGGCTGACGCGGCCTGGGTGGACCACCGCGCTTTGGCGGTCGTGGCTTGGGCGGGCCACTGCGCTTGGGCTCTGGCTCCGGTTTAGGTTCTTCCTCGTACTCTTCCTCGTACTCTTCCTCGCACTCTTCCTCGTACTCTTCCTGGTACTCCTCTTCGTATTCCTCCTCGTATTCCTCTTCGAAATCTTCTACTTCCGCCGCCGAGGCCTTGTCTTCAACTACCAACGCCGAAGGCTGCAGCGCTGTTTGATTATGGCAATGGCCGCATTCAATTTCCATGCCGATGGCGGCCGGATTGCCATCAAACGAAAGCGGCCCGTTGCAGTGCTCGCAATAATGCTTGAGGACCAGCTGCAGATTCACGCCACAGTGCGGGCAATTGAACTCCACGCCCACCGCATCCACCGGCAGAGAAATTCGACCGTTGCATTCCTGGCACGCGCTTTTGCAATACTCCTCACTCATATAAAAAGCCGGCCCCTCCGGCTGCGGCTGAAGCTACCAAATAATGCCGATTATTGGCGACTTGTATTTTCATCAACCCTGCCAATCCACAAAATCCGCCAACGGAAGCCGCTCCGGCACGAATGTGTTCACCGCCGCCGCCGCCTCCGGCCAGCCCACTGACATCCCCGCCACCACCCAGCGATCCGCGCCCAACCCCAGCGCCGCCCGCACCACCCCCGCATAACCCGCCACGCTGAATTGCGGGCAACTCCCCAGCCCGTGCGCCGTGAGGCCGAGCATCACATTTTGCATAAACATCCCGACATCCAAAAAATTCCCCCGCTCCGCACCCGCTGGCAGATGAAAAATCAACTGCACCGGCGCGCCAAAAAAAGTAAAATTCTCCCGCCCGTGCGCCCGCCGTGCCTCCACATCATCCCGCGCAATCCCCTTCAATTCAAACAATGAAAACCCGCACGCGCGCGCCCGATCCTTCCATTCCATGGGCGAAGGCAACAGCGAATACTCATAATCCGGCACCGCCTTTTCCCCCGCATCAAACGCCGCACAAAGAGCCGCACTCAACCCATCCCGCGCCGCGCCCTGAACGACCGTCACCTTCCACGGCTGCGTATTCTTCCCCGAAGGCGCCTCCCCCGCCGCCAACAAAACCGACTCCAGCACCTCGCGCGACACCGCCGCATCCGTAAACGCCCGCTGACAATGCCGCCGCGAAATCAATGCAAGAAAATCAGCCGGATCCATCGGCGCGGAAGTTAGCCGCCCTTCACTGCGATTGCAACTTTACGCGCACCCACAGGTGGTCTCCGCTCCATCATCCACTTAAAATCATCTCCTCACAGCCACCCAGCCTTTCGCAAACAGGACTTTTTTTACGAAAAAATTGAGCCGATTTGTGAAAAATAGCCTTTTCCTGGCGTATTTAATTTGTATGAAAAATCGTGCCTTCACCCTCATTGAACTTTTGGTGGTCATCGCCATCATCGGAATTCTAGCTGGAATGTTGCTCCCCGCCCTCGCACGCGCCAAAGCGAAGGCAGCCCGCATAAAGTGTGTTGCCAATCTTAGCTCCATCGGGAAGGCATTCATTGGTTTCTCTCACGACAATGCGGGACGATTACCTTGGCAACTTACCCCCAGCCAAGTGGCGAACCATTTTGGAAACAATTATAAAGAATCACTAAGCCATATCTATTCTGTCCTTGCAGTGAAAGCTGGAGTGCAATCGGCTCAGATTCTTCGGTCCCCTTGCGATGCTATGCGAGAAGAAGCTAATGAATCATCTCAAAAGAGCTGGACTACATATGATGCAAAAAGAGGGCAGTACATTGACTGTGCTGCCATAAGCTATTCATTAATCAAAGGTGCGGACACCGTACGCCCTTCATCCATTTTAGCCACTACGCGCAACCTTTCCACTGACGACTTGGGTAATGCAAACTGGGCGGGCGCAGATGAAAACCCGCCCCCTAAAAACGCAATGACCGGTCTGAACGCCGGACAAGGCCAGCTAGTGTTGGCGGACGGCAGTGCCTCACAATCCACCGATGCAGATATTGGAAACAACGGTTCGGGCAAACTCGTGAATGCTCACATCTCCGCACGCGGCGGAGTGATCCTCGGCCCAGGCAGCACCTATGTGATTGGATGCGGAGGAGGTGGATGCACTGGGGATTGGGATTTCAAATTCGGATACAAACACGTTTATGAATCCCATGCAGATGATTACGTGACAAATACAACAAACCTAAGGAAATATACAGAGTGGCAATCCGATCCAATAACTTACTGGGCTCCCACCAAAAATGAACCTGCATCCATCACCCAAATTTTCAAATTTAAAAAACCAACGTGCGAAGTTTACCTGCAAACACTTGTTGCATCGTTTAACTTTGGATCCAGTAAAGGCGAAAACTCAATCTGGGCATCAAAAGACGGGCAAAACTGGACCCAATTGATTGACAACCCCATTCCAAGTCGAATTGATTCCTTGAAAATGTACAAAAAAAAATTACCCGAAGAATTGCTCGGCGGAAATGCTATTCACATTCAAGTCCGCTTCTTGACGGACAATTCCCCGAATTCTAGTTATAGTATGGCACAATTTTGCAGGGCCCCGAAGAATGGTACTGGGCCTGAGCCGGGATATTTTGGAGAGGGGCAGAATGTTTTTGAATTGAAAGCTAAATTCAAGAAAAAACATTGAACCATAGCCTTAATTCGTTCGCGGCAGAATTCTAGGAATCGTGTCAAAGGGAATTTCAAATTCAATATGAGTTTTAGACGAAACCTCTCGACCGTCGGAAAATTCAGCTTCAATCGCCAGTTTTCCTTCAGGAGTCCACCATTTCACAGGCCCCGAATAACTTCCCTTTGAGTATTCCGCCTGATGAATCAAAGTTCCATCCTCGTGCCAAAGCTCATACATTCCATTTTCCCTCCCCTCCTGAAATTCTACTCTCACTTTCAACTTCCCATTCGGAAAAGTAGAAATAGCCACCCCAGTAAAAGACTTCGTATCGTCCCTCAAATAAACTACATTGTCTTCCATCACCAATTCCTCAAAGCTCACCTCAGTTTGGTGGATAAAAGTGTACCAAACCAATCCGGCCACCACGCATATTCCAACCAATCCCACTCCTATTTTCTTCATCATTTTTGAGCTCTTTCTGGGCGAATCTTTTATACGTTCAGCATTTGCACTGTCATTCTGCCGTATGCCGGTATTACTGATTGAATTTGACGTCTTCACACTGAGTTCAGAAGACTTAGGCACAAACGCAATTGCCGGGGCCACTGGCGCAACTGGCATCACGGGAATGGGTGCGGGCTCGAACAGATCAGTTAATTGTGTCCATTCTGCCATCCCTTCGTGCCACGCCAAATCTGTGGCCACGAATGCGCCGGACTGAAAATGCCCCCACAAATCCTCCCGCGAAAACGGGCCATAGCTCTGCCCATTACGCGAAACATACACCGCCAATACTGAAACTTGCGTCGTTTCCAAAATAATAGGTGCAATCCCCTCCTATTCAATACGCTCAACCCCTCACATATTTCGCATTTAACCCCAACTTTTAAAAAATGAAAATCGAGCGAGCCTGTTAAAAACGGAATCTTTATTTTGAAAAGGCAGCAACACGAGATTGTGGCCGGAATGTGATATGGATTTGAAAAAGAGTGCTAGCCGCCCTTCACGGCGATTGCAACTTTACGCGGAGTAGCGACTTGGTTTTCCAATCCACCTTTGCGTCGCTCGGAGCGCGGCCCAGTTGGGCGCCTGAAAGATTTGACGTGCCGCCTTCGGCCCTCAGGCGCACGCGCAGCCACAGCGTGGTTTGCCCCAGCGCGGCCTTGGGGCATTCGGCCACCAAGGCCCCCGCGCCGGTGCCTTCGCCCCATTGCGGTTGAGGTTCCAAGCCGTTGTACAGCGAATGCCAATCTTTGCCATCGGCCGAAACTTCGGTGGCAAATGACCCCCGCATCGGCGTATCGCGTGCGGGAGTGAGGTCCACGCAATAAATGGGCAGCCGCAAATGCGCGCGTAAGATTGGGCGTTCAAATTTAAATTGATACCGCACTTCCGCAGGCTGACCGTTTGTTTGCGGCGACCAATAAACTGCGCCGCCAGCTTCCTCCACGCGACGCAGATTTTTGGAAAGATTAAGGTGCTCGGATTCCGATGGCAAAAGTGCCGCCCACGAAAATGATTCGCTCCAAGCCTCGCCCGCTACGGTGGGTTGGAGGGGTTGTTCGGTATCATGAATTTCTTTGATTTCCTTTTCAGTCAACGCCCGCTGGTACATTCGCACCTCGTCCACCGCGCCTTGGAAGCCCAAAATCTCAAGAGGCGTTTTCACCGTGCGAAAGGGTTTCTCCGGTTTCCACCAAAACCGATTTTCATTTTTCACGTCAAGCGGCTCAAATTTTTCACCATCAAACCACACGCGAGATGTGCCCGATTTGCCTTCGCAGGTGATGGCCAGAAAATGCCAGCACTGCGTTTCAATTTTCCCCACATCAAACAACGCGCAAATATAATTGCCATCGAGCCCAATCAAACCGTTGCCCGTCATTCGTACCGAGAAGCCCGCACCACTCAGCAGTGGCGCGCCGGTGCCCGATGCCCGCTCCTCAAACCACCCCGCCTCGCATGCCGCCCATTCATCCACCCGAAACCAAAGCGCCACCGTGCGCGGCTGATCCGATGACCAAACCCAATCGTGACTCGCCCGCAACGAGGCATCCGCGCCCATCGCAATCGCCCGGTGCGGTTGATCAAAACGATCCGCGGTGGCGCGCGTCCATTGCCCAAGCGCGTCGTTGTGGTTGCCGCTGGCATCGGCCAAGTCGCCATCGAACCGCCAGTGAATCAGTAAATCCGAATCCTTGACGGACGCGGGCCAGAATGCCCAACCCAAAACCAGTGCCCCCAGCGCCACCGCAGCCGCCATGGGCCACAGTAATCTGCTGTGTTCGCGCACGGCTTCCGCGTGGCCGCCATCGGCGATGCGCGCCAAATCGGCCGCCAACGCCACGGCATTCAGATACCGTTCTTCCGGTGTGTGCGCGCAGGTTTTGAGAATGACTTTGTTCAGCTCGCGTTGTGCGGCGGTGGATTTTTCGCTGCGCATCGACTTGGGTAAAGCCGGAAATGACTGGCGATCCTCGCCCGTTAACGCCTCGTATAGCACCCGCCCGAGCCCAAAAATATCCGCCGAAGGCTGCCCTGCCCCTTCGCGTGGCAAATACCCATGCGTGCCCACAAAGGCTTCGCCGTCGCTCGCGGCCGTCACCATCCCGATATCCGCGAGGCAATAGCGGCCGCGCGTGAAAATTAAATTGGAAGGTTTTACATCGCGATGCACCAGCCCGTGCGCGTGCAAATGCTGCAGTGCTTCGGCCACGGTGATGCCGAGATCCAGGCAATCATCCACCGGCAACCGCCCGTGCGCGCGCAAATCCGACTGCAACGTGCGCGGCGCGTACGCCTCCCAATCACCCGCGCCTTCGCCCTCACTTTCCGGCGCGGCCAATTCCATCACGTAATAAAAAAAACCCACCGCCTCATTGCGCCCCACCAAAAACAAATCCACCAAGCCCGACTGCCCGCGACTGATTTCCTCAAACTGCCGCACGCCATCGAATTCCCGCTCAAAGGGCACTTCACTTTCAAAACGATCGCGCCGGATAATTTTCACCGCGCGATGCGCACCCGTCACACTGCGCGCCAGCCACACCTCGCCGTAACTGCCCGCGCCAATGCGGCGCAGCAATTCGTGCTCCGGAATTTCCGGCGGCGGTGTTTCAGGATTTGTGCCCATTTTTTTCTACCGTTTGCAGCTTTGCCCGCCACACCCGCCGTGCACGTTTTTTCAAACGCCGCCGCAAGCGCGGCGATTCCCACTCCAAACCCGCCAGCTCCGCCGCCACATCCGGCATCAACCAGCGATCCACCGCCAGCCAACCCCGCCGCACCCGCGGACGCAGCCAATCTTTTACACTCTCAACACTCATTCCTCTTCCTGCAATTTCTGAAGTTCCTTTTTGAAAATCGCGTTTACCCGATGCTTCGTCACGTACACCATCCCCGCGCTCACATCCAGCTGCGCCGCCACCTCCGCCACCGTCCATTCGCGCAGCACGTGGCAATGAAAAATCTGGTACTGACGCGGGCTCACCTGCCGTTTCACCTGTTCCAGCGCCGCCTGCAAAATGTTCCGCTGCCATTCCTCATTCCAAATCCCCTCCAACTCCGGCGTCTGCGCACCCTCATTCCGCGCCTCCATCGCCTCGCCATATACATCCAGCTTCCGTTGCTGCCGGTATTCCTTGCGATAAAACATCGCAATCTTCGTCCGCGTAATCGCGCACAACCAACTGCGAAAACTCCCGGGCCGTTCCCGTTCGAACCCATCGACACTGCCCGCCACCTCCACCACCGTTTCCTGCACCACATCCTCCGCATCCGCCTCCGCCAAGCCCGCCCGCCGCGCCACGTGATAAATCAACTGCCAATACTGATCGAAAAACACCTCCCAACTCGCATGATCACACACCCCCCGCAGCCGCTCCACCAAGCTACTCCGAGTCAATTCCGGCACCGGGCGCTGTTCCTTAATTAACATCGTCTGCCAAAACACTGCCCTGAACACCAAAATTCTTACAGTTTTTTAGTAAGATCACCTATTGTGAAGGCAGTTGGTTAGTTGTGGCTGGATTTGCCAATTAAAGAAATAGACCGTTGAATAGAACCCAATTCCCTAATAAATGAAAACAATCACTCAAAATTGCTATCGGCACTTTCCGCTCGGCACGATTGCTTTGGCTTTCGTTTTGTTCGTACAAATAAGTTTCCCCGCAAGATCGCAGAGCGGATCCAGCCTAGATCAGGGCTTAATCCTTTGGTATCCATTCTGTGGAAATGCCAAGGACGAAAGTGGAAATGACCGCCACGGCGAAGTCACCGGCGCAACACTTACTACAGATCGATTTGGAAAAGTAGACCGAGCATTCAAGATGTCCATTGGGGACTCCAACATCACCACCCCATTTGTTTTTGAAGATAGTGCGGTGAACAGAAGCTTTTCAATGTGGTTCAAGGTTGATAAGTGGATTCTGGGTGGCTCTGGATATTTCCTGAAAAATGCTGGGACCGCAAATGCAGATCTCCTCTATGGTGTAAATTCTGCATTAAAACTCTGGGAGAATGGGTCCGCCGGTCTTGATGGCCCATTTCATAATGCCGTTTTCACAAGCTCCTCAATTGCTAAAGATGAATGGCATCACATCGCCTTGACCTACGCAGGGAAAATGAGTTCGATCAAGGTGTGGATTAACGGACAACCTATGAAACATTTGACTGAAGGATTCAACTTCTATGGAGGAGACCGTCCCATTAAAGTACACGATCAAAAAGTGATGATACCTGGAAGCGGAACCTGTGTCGATGAGTTGCGAGTTTACAACCGAGCACTCAGCGAAAGCGAAATCCACCAACTTTATAACAAAGAAAAAGCTCCGACATCCAGTAATTGCTCTAGTGAAGGCAATACTGGGAGCCCGCGAGGCCACCTGAGAACAACAATTCCCAGAGGCCTTATTCCTGCCAGAATGCGATTTGAAGGCCCGCCACCAAGTTTATGGCGAACTAATTATGCGCCTCGATTACTTACAAACATCATCTTACCATCTAGCCCAAGAGGGCAAAGAATAGTTGTGAGGGGCAAAGTTGGTGAGACCACCATCGATTCTTCACCTTCGAATGTAACTCCGCAATTCAGCCCCACCAACACATCAGAAAATGAACTAATATTACCGGAAGGGAAACCAACAGATTAATGCCTTAATCCAAATGCTGAAACTCATAAATCAGCTTACTATTCTTTTGTTTATACTCCTTGCATCCCCGGCCTGCAAGGAACCTCATCCAGAGCGAATTCCTGAAACTGTTTCTCGATCAGATCTCATCTATGAGACCAATCAAGCCGCTTATTATGCGGGGACCAACATCAAATATACCGGACTCGTGGTAGATTACCACAACGACCAGAAAACTTTAAAATATCAGGCAAACTACGAAAAAGGATTCCCAACTGGGGAAGAATCTGAATACTATTTTTCTGGGAAACCTAGACGGAAATGCATTTTTAATAATGGGGTAAAAAATGGGCCAGAATTCCATTGGTATCCTAATGGTTCCACTCAAAGCACTACCAATTATGTGAATGGCATTCCAGCGGGGGAATGTCACTATTGGGCAACCAATGGTGTAAAAACCTTAACAGCTGTTTATTCATCTGGGAAATTAATCAGCCTTCTTTGTTTTCACAATTCAGGAGCACCAAAGAGGTTTTCAGAAATGATAGATGGCATTCAATACGGATACAGCAAACAGTGGTATGAAAATGGAAAACTGGAATGGGTGGCCCCCTATTTCAAAGGTGTGAAACACGGACTGGCAATTGGGTGGGCACGAAACGGCAACAAGGCATGGGAATCTGAATGGAATAACGGTCACAGCCACGGCCTTTCAAAGAAATGGCATCCAAACGGAAACATGAGAAGTGTGACGACATTTAAAAAAGGGCTAAAAGACGGTGAAGCAATTGGGGCTGATGAATTCGGGCAACTGGAATGGAAAGCACAATGGAAAGGAGGCAAGCTTCACGGAGTGCATCGCGAATGGCATCCGAACGGAAACCGAAAATTAGAACGAATTTATTTGGATGGTGAAAAGTTAAGCGAATTTCGTTGGGTTCTAGCGGGAAATGACCCCGCCTTGGAGCAATTCGAATACGGAAAAAAGATTAAATGGTCCTCCCTTGAATTTATGAAATTCAAAAACCTGACCTGCAAACAAATTCACTTCGCGTTGGGAGCCCCAGACACAGTCAGTAAAAGGACATTAACCTATCTCAATCTTGAAATTCAGGACCATAAAATGAAAATTTGGCAAGGAGCAAACTTTCAAATACAAAGCAATCGTGTCAGCACCTTGACATTTACAAATGAATTCAAGGTGTCACCGGTCGAACAACCCTAAAACACCTCGCCCGCGTTGAAGAAGCGCTCTACTTCGATGGCGGCGTTTTCGACGGAGTCGGAGGCGTGACAGATGTTTTCCATACTGGTGGTGCCCATGTCGCCGCGGATGGTGCCGGCGGGGGCTTGGGTGGAATCGGTGGGGCCGAGGAGGTCGCGGATGGCGGCGACGGCGTTTTCGCCTTCGAGGACGAGGGCGAGCACGGGGCGGGCGCTCATAAATTCAACGATCTCAGGGAAAAACGGGCGGTCGGCAATGTGCGCGTAGTGTTCTTTGAGGAGATCATCGGTGAGGGCAATGAGCTTGGCAGCGCGGATTTCGAACCCGGCTTTTTCAAAACGTCCGATGACTTCGCCGGCGTGATGACCGTTGAGGCAGTCGGGTTTGAGTAATATGAGTGAACGTTCAGTATCCATTTCGGGTGGCGGCACTAGACCAAAATTGCAAGGGCAATGCAATCTGAATCGGATGTTGCCGGTCGCGTTTCAGGATTATTTTGCTTTACCTGTTGCATAACTGTTTTCCAACGGCATTGGAGATTTCCCGGTGACCGGCGGGCGCGTGAGCAGCAGCGCCATCGTTGCCCAGCTGCCGGCACCGATGGAGATGAACTGGTCCTTGCCGTGCGGGTAACCGGTCTCGAGATATTTTTGGAATGGCTTGCTACGGCTTTTCACGTGCCAGGAGCCATCGGCCTTTTGCGCGCGCAGCAGCCACGCGATGCCCTTTTGCCAACGTATGTCCTTCACCGGCGCGCCGCCGGCCAACTGCAGCGCGGTCAAGACTTGTCCCGTGGCGTACGGGTCGCTCTTCATCTGGGCCGTCTGCGCCCAGCCGCCGTCGGGGCGCTGTTCGCCCAAGAGCGCCTTGGCCGCTTTTGAAATGGCGGCACGGTCCACGCCACTCCATTTCAAACCCAGCAAATGCCAGATGCGATCCTCGGTCTCCTTCGGTTTCGCGGCGAGCAGCCACTGGCGCGCGCGCGCGACGCGCCCGGAAATTTCCTTCGAGTTTTCTTTCTCCGCGAACAACTGCAGTCCCCGCAGCGAAAGCGCCGTGGAAGTGAAGTGGCTGTACTCCAGCGGCGGCCGGCGCGTGCCCATGCTCCAGCGGCCGCTCGCTTCCTGCCGCTGGAGCAGGTGCTGCACCATCAGCGCGGCGATGTCGTCGGCCTTCCAGTTTGCCGCCGAAAGCGCGAGCAGCGCGTAGCCGGTGGTGTAGGAGCCACCGGGCACACCTTTGCCTTTGGGCATCGCCTCCTTGCGATTGGCGAAAAATTCCTGCGTGAACTCCGCCTGCTCGGCCATTGCCTTGGCGTTCACGGCAAAGCCCCGCTCCCGTGCCAGCGACAACGTCACCGCCGGCAGCGCTTGGTGGTGGCAGGAAAAGCAGGATCGTTGCTCGGAGTATTGGGCCGCGCTTTTTTCCAGCAACGCCAAGCTCTTCCCAATCGCCGCCTCAATGGTTTTCGCATCAGGCTCGGCGGCCGAAGCAGCAACCCCACTCACCACAGAGACACCGAGGGCACAGAGTTTTTTCATCCGTATGAATCCGTGCAATCCGTGTCTCATACACGGGCGATGTTCACGAAGCAGTGGACGTGGCCGAGAACGCGGTAGTTCCAGACGAAGCCCGGGCCTTCGAGGCGCCAGAAATGCCAGCGGATTTTTTCATCGGTCGACTTCTTGTCCTTGTAGAAGGCGAGGTTGATTTTCTCGAGGCCACCGTTGGCCTTCACGATGTCCATCACCTCGTCGCCGTCCTCTTTGCGGAATGGTGCCACGCAGGCGCGCATCACTTTGAGCACATGAGCACGCTGATCGGGCGACAGCTCGGCGATGCCAATGCCGGGGTAGGGCCGCTCGCGGTGCTTCACGGATTTCGCTTGTTCGCCGGGCGTGCCCTGCGCGATCACCGCCGCCTTGCGTTGCTTGGCATCAAGCGCGTCGTACACGCTTTGCACGGCCTTGGTTTGGAAGCGGTAAACATTTTTCTCGCTGTAGCCACCCGCGATGTGGCCGTAGTAAATCGGTCCGCCGAAGGCCGTGCCGGGAATGGTGTTGCCATCGCACCGCACAGTCAGGTGATGCCCGGTGAAGAGCCATGAAAACTTGCCCTTCGTCGGGTCGCCAAAGAAATGCGCGCCGCAGCCCTGCTGCGAGCCGCTGTTATCAAACTCGCCATCGCGTGAAATCTTGTGATACCCCTCGTCGCCGGCGCAGATCGCCCGCAACGCGCGGTCGATCAATTCCTGCTGCGCCTTGGTGTAGATGCCGCCGATCTTCTCGTTGTTCAACGCGCGATTGTACATGCCCAGGCGCGTGGGGATCTTGTTCTTTCCGGCGCCCTGATCAAAAGGTCGCGCCACCTTGGCGCGTTGCCCAGGCGTGAGCGTGCCGAAGAGTTCCTTCACGATGGCCTCCGCCGGCTTAGGCTTGGCCGGTTTGGCTTGATTGGCAAAAGCCATCGGAGCAGCAGCCGTCAGGGCCGCCGTGCCGGAGAGTTTCAGGAAATCTCGCCGCGCGATGGAGGCATCCTCCAGAAAATTGCAGTCGGGGCAGTCGCTTTCGATGTGAAAATTAGGATTCATGGGATGGGTTTGGTTATTTCTTGGACGCGTTTTTGGGGGGCAAGTTCAATTGGTGTGGATTTTTTTCGGTGTTGCCGGCGGCATCAGTGGCGGCGGCGGTGAGCTTCGCGGCGTTCGGCAGCTCGATGCTCCAGTCGGCCACGCCGTGTTGTTGGCGGTGGATGCGGGCGGCCTTGCCATTCACGGTCACGGTCTTGATGAAGCCGTCGTCGTGGGTGGTGCCGGAGATTTTCAGCCGACCGCCCTGTTCGTCAATGCGGCGGATGATGGTTGCGGGCGGGAGGTCATCGACCGGCTGCAGCAGCTCGGGGAATGCCACGTTGACCACTTCCGCCACGACCGACTCGTCGCCGGTGAGCCCGGGCTCCTGCGCGTATTTGTTGCCGTCGCCGAGCAAATCCTTCGCACGCGTGCTCACCACTTTCGCGTGTTTGCCGGGGCCGAAATGATTGTGCAGAAAATACGGCACGCCCTTGGGCGTGGACGGCTGCAGGCGCGGACCGCCGCCGAGGTTCATCAATGGCCAGCGATCCGGGCGCGAGCGGTCGCGCACGGTCACGTTGCGGAAATGCGACTCGGCCTTGCCGGTTACATTATTGGCGCTCATTTGTATCAACGGCATCCGCCCGCCGTAGCCGAGCTGGCTGAAGGTGAGCCCGTCCACCGTGATGCTGCCGTGTTGCAGGCTGCGGTCGTCGAGGCCGCGATTGAACGGCTCGGCGCCGGTGGCGGCAATGTGCAGGTTTTTGTAAACGTGATTCTCGAACAACGGCCGGTAAATACCGTACGCCGCGTGGTCGATGTGCACGTCTTCAATGAGCATCGTGGGCAATTGCGCCCGCAGCGCGTAGTGGGTTTGCCACAGCTTCAGCCCGCTTACCCGATGCGGATGCCGCGTGTCCGGGCCCACGCCATCGGTGCCGGCGAGCGCCACGGAGTAGAGGCCTTCGGTGTGGGATTCGTTGCCCGAAAAGCGGCTGATGGCCAGCGTGCGAATGTCGACGGTTTGGGTTTTGCCGTCGGGCATCAGCACGTCGAGATTGCTGTCAAAATTGCTGCGGCGCTGGCTGTCGTAGCGGTAACCGTATTGGTCATTCTCCACCGCCACGTTTCGCGTGAGGGTGTTGCGTCCGTTGGCCCACCAAAATGCCGCGCCGTCATTCGGGTCGAAGGGCAGCACTTGATCGGGCAGCCGCCGCCCACGCATCGCCTGCACGCCGAGATTGCGGTCCAGCAGGTTGAACACCTCCGTGCCGTCCTCCAGAAAATACCCGTGCCCCACCGATTGATAGCCCACGCAGTCGCGCACCAGCAGGTATTGCGTGCCGTGAACGGTCACCCAGCGGTTGTGCGAATCGACAATCGCCGCGCCGACCACCGCGCTGCCGCGCATGGTGGTGCCGACGAGATGAAAATGAATCGCGTATCGTCCCAGCACGCCTTCCTTGCCGAGGTGCGCAAACCGCGCGTAGCTGATGCCGCCCTTGCTGTAGCGATGAAACATCGTGTGCCCGCGCACGCCCTCGGGATCGGCGCTCTCGATGATCACGTTGCGCGACAGGTTCGCCACCTCACTGCGAAACTTGCCCTCGCCAAAATGTTCCGCGCGCAACGGCCGGTCGAGCGTCAGCACGCGCCCGTCCATCGCCTTGATAACGCGCTCTTCGGTGCCAATCTCATCACGCTTTTTCGCGCCCGTCACAATCACCGAATCGCCTGCGCGCCAGCCCGTCACCGGCTCGGCCAAGGTCACCCGCGAATCTCCCGCCTTCGCCCCGGCCCCGAGCTTGACCCAAGTGCGGTTCATCGGCGCGCCGTGCAGCTCCATCCGCGCCGAGCAACACACCAGCGCCGGCGCGTCGTCCTCGTCCATCCCTTTGATAAAGTGCAGCCGAATGCGCGCGGTGTGTTTCGCCGGAATCGGATTTTGCAGCGTGCCGACCTCCAGCGTCGGCATCGCGCCGGTGGGCACGGCATTCGGCTCGCCCGCCCGGTTGACACCGTGGAAATCACACGCGAACCCGCGCTCAGTGCAGCGATTGCCCGCCTGCACCTTCAGCAGTGCCACATTCAATTCCGTGCTGCGGTCGCGCGCAAACCGCAACGTGCCCGCCACTTGCAACAGCCGAATCACCGGCGTGCGCCGCGCCTCAAACCGCACCACTGTCCCCGCGCTGACCAACACGCGGTCCCCCGCCTTCGGCACACGCTTGGGCTCCCAAGTTTTCGCGTCCGTCCAGTCACCATTGGCCACCGACCGCACAGAAAATTTCACTGCGCCATTTTGAGCGGCAACAGACATGGCGGTGAGAAGACAAAAAACAAGGAGACGATTCATGGCCATGGAGGATGTTAGCCGTTGGACGGTTAGCGGCAAGTGTAATTCGGGGGTGGTAATGACCAAGGCTCAAGAACCAACGACCAAGGAATGTCCAACCCCCAAATTGATCAACGGGCATTTCATTTTGGGACTTCCTTGGATCTTGGGAATTGGACCTTGGTCATTACCGGATATACCCGGGCAACCAGCCGCGGGAGCCTTGGGGCGGTATGGTGTCGGCCGCGTCCTTGCCGTCGGCCAGCGTGAAGGCAATGGCGAGGGGAAATTTGCCTTTCGGCGCGTTGTGGGTGTAGGGGCCTTCGCCGTGGAATGGGCCGTGAGCGACGAGGTCGAGGCGGGTGACTTTGCCGTTCTTGGTTTCCACGCGGCCGAGGAGTTGCGCCTCGTAGCCGCGGTCGCCATTGGCGGTTTGCAGGTGAACGGTGGCGCGGAGTTGGCCGTTGGTGAGCTGGCCCTTCAGCGTTTTGATTTCGGTCTCGCGCCACATGGGCGGTTCGCCGCGGGTGTTGTCCACGAGATGAAATCGCGCGAGGCGTTTCAAGAGGCTGGCCGGAAATTGCCCCTTTGCGAGCGCCGCGTGTTCATCGGCGCGAATCCACAGATTGTCACGGCCGAGGGAGGTTTGAAAAATGCGGCGCCATTCGTTTTCTGGTTCGTCGTAGCCGCTGAGGATTTTGGAGGTCACGCGCACAACGAGGCCACCCTTGGGCGACTGCGGATTGTACCGGGCATCCGGCGCGCCTTTGGCAATGGCGGCCACTTTCACGGGCTGATGTTGTTGCAGGGAACCGTTCATCATCCGCAGCACGCGATCGGCGCCGCGGTTGTTGGTGTAGGCGAGCAACCGGCCGGAGGCATCGGCGGTGTACAAGCCCTGCGTCGTCCCGCGGCCGATCTTGCGGGGGCCTTGGTTGGCGATCTTTTGGTAGAAGCGACCTTCGTTGTCCTTCTGTCGGCGCTGATACGCTTGATCGATGGCCACGGGGATGAAGCGCGTTTGCAGGAGCTTCACAATTTGCGGATTGGCAAAGGTCGACTCACGGTCGAGCACGCCGTTGTTTCATGTGCACCCCAGCGGATGGCCATCCATCGCCCAAATAAAAATCGGCTTTCCCTCCCGGGCCGCGGCGGCTTGGGCATCGAGCACGGAAGTCTTCCACGGGATGGTGCGCCACGTGGCCTTGGGATCGGGCTGCAGTTCGCGGTGCAGTTTTTGAAACTCCGCCTCCGTCAACCCGAGGGTAGCATAAACAAAAATAAATGAAACAAGCCAAAGCACTTTCATGCCCTGAAGATGACGCCTGATGTTAATTGGGGCAAGGACTTGTTGCGCTTTTCAAGGAGTATAACGCAACTACTTCACGCAATGCTCGGCCAAGGCCACGGCTTTGATCATGGCTTTGGCTTTGTTGACGGTTTCTTGAAATTCGGCTTCGGGAACGGAATCGTTGACCCAACCGCCGCCGGCTTGGACGTAGGCTTTGCCGTCTTTGAGCATGGCGGTGCGGATGGTGATGCAGCAGTCGAGGTTGCCGTTAAAGCTGAAGTAGCCGACCGTGCCGCCGTAGGGGCCGCGGGTGGTTTGCTCGAATTCGCTGATGATTTGCATGGCGCGAATCTTCGGCGCACCGGTGAGAGTGCCGGCAGGGAAAGTGGTGCGGAGGAGATCGTAGGGCGTTTTGTCAGCGGTGAGTTTGCCGGTCACGCTGCTGACGATGTGCATCACGTGACTGTACCGTTCAATGACCATCAGGTCGGCCACCTGCACGCTGCCGTACTCGCACACGCGACCGATGTCGTTGCGGGCGAGGTCCACGAGCATGACGTGTTCGGCACGTTCTTTGGGGTCGGCGAGTAGATCTTTTTCGTGCGCCAAATCTTCATCCGCCGTCTTGCCGCGCGGACGCGTGCCGGCGATGGGCCGGATTTGCACCTGCCCTTCCTCGCTGCGCACATGGATTTCCGGCGAAGCGCCCACGAGCGAAAAGCCATCGAGCTCCAGCAAGAACATGTAGGGCGAAGGGTTGATGGATCGCACGGCGCGATAGACATCGAGCGGATCGGCCTTCACTTCAGTGGAGAAGCGTTGCGAGCCGACCACCTGGATGATGTCGCCCGCGCGAATGTATTCCTTGCTCTTGGCGACGTTGGCGAGGAAAGCGTCCTTCTCCATGTTGGATTCAAACGACGCCGCGGGCGGCTCGGCAGCGAGCGACACCGGCCGATGCTCCAGCGGTTGTTCAAGCAACGACACGAGCCGCTCGACTTCCTCAACCGCATCTTCGTAGGCGTCCTCCGGCTTGGCGCCGTTCTCGATGATGGCGTTCACGAGAATGGTCACCGTCTGCCGCACGCGATCGAAGATCAGCAGTTCATCGGCGATCAGAAAATACATCGTGGGTGTGCCCAGCTCATCCTTGGGCGGGCGCGGCACCACCGGCTCCACGTCATGAATAAATTCGTACCCCACAAACCCCATCGCACCGCCGGTAAATCGCGGCAGCCCCGGCAGATCCACGGCGCGATACCGGCCCAGCACACGCTCCACCACCTCCAGCCCGTCGCGCACATGATGCTCGCCCGGCTCGCGACTCACCGTGTAGGTAGCCGTCACCTTGCCGCCTTCCACCACCTGCACCTGATCGCCATCCTGCCGAATGATCCCGCGCGGATTACAGCCCACAAACGAGTACCGGCTCAAGTGCTCGCCGCCCTCCACGCTTTCGCACAGAAACGCCTCGCCGTCCGAACGAATTTTGCGATAGGCCGAAAGCGGCGTCTCGAAGTCCGCCAGAATCTCGCGGTACACCGGGATCAAATTCCCCTCCTGCGCGTGCTGCAAAAACGCCTCGCGCGAAGGTGTAATGTGCGAAACTTCACTCACGACTTCTTGCCGTACAATTCCTCAGGATCCACCAACCGTTCCTCGGTCACCACACCGGCATCCTCTTTTACGCTGCGGAAGAAACAACTCTTGTAACCCTCGTGACAGGCCGCGCCGATCTGCTCCACCTGAATCAACAACGTGTCGCCATCGCAATCGTAGGCCACATCCTTCACCTGTTGGGTGTTGCCGCTGCTCTCCCCTTTCATCCAATACTTCTGCCGACTGCGGCTCCAGAAATGCGTCTTCCCCGTCTCGATGGTATCGCGAATCGAATCCGCATTCATCCACGCCATCATCAACACTCGGCCTGTCCCTTCCTCCTGGATAATCGCCGGGATCAAGCCGTCGTCATTAAATTTCAAACTATCGATAAAGGACATGGGCGGAACTTAACCACAGAGGCACAGGGAGCACACGGAAAATCAAACCACCCGCACGGGAATCTCGGCTTGGGCGAGATGCGATTTCACATCGGCCACGGTGTATTCGCCAAAGTGAAAAATGCTGGCGGCAAGAACGGCATCGGCTTGGCCTTGTTTGAGGACATCCACCATGTGATCGAGATTGCCTGCGCCACCACTGGCCACCACGGGCACGCCGACATTCTCGCTGATGCGGCGGGTGATCTCGATGTCGTAGCCCGCCTTGGTGCCGTCGGCATCAATGCTGTTTAAGACAATCTCTCCCGCGCCGAGTGCCACCGCTTCCTTCGCCCATTCGATGGCGTCCAGCCCGGCTTCCTTGCGGCCGCCGTGGGTGAACACGCGCCATTCTTCATCGCCGATCTTCTTGGCGTCGATGCTCACCACGATGCATTGGCTGCCAAATTTTTCCGCGCCCTCGCGAATGAGCGGCGGGTTGGCGATGGCGGAGGAATTGATGCTCACCTTGTCCGCCCCCGCCTTGAGCATCGTGCTCATGTCTTCCACGGTGCGAATTCCGCCGCCCACTGTGAGCGGCATGAAACACTGGTCGCCGGCGCGCTCGATCACATCCACGATGGTCTTGCGTTCATGCGCACTGGCGGTGATGTCGAAGAACACCATCTCATCAGCACCTTGCCGGTTATACTCCAACGCCAGCTCCACCGGATCACCCACATTGCGCAATTCGCCGGCCTCGGCCTTGCCGAACTGCACCCCACGGGTCACTTGTCCATCGTGAACATCGAGGCAGGGAATGACGCGTTTGGCTAACATCTTAAACGGGCGGCGAGATTAGCGACAGGATGAAGCCGCCACGAGTGAAAAAGTATTTGTACGTGTGCACACTATTCTGTTGCCAGCACACTGGGAAGGCGTACACTTTTTGAATGTTACGACTAATTGGCTTGCTTTCGATTTTGGTGACACTGGGTTTTGCCCCCCAACTTTCCGCGCAACTTTTTGGCCCCGGCGTTTTGCGCACGGGCCCGGGGATGGCCGATCGCACCATTGAAATCAAACTGCCCGCCCGCCCCGGCGCGCAAGCGGCCACGGTGCTCATCACGCCGCCTGCACAGTCGATGCAGCAGATTCAGCAGATTCAGCAGATTCAGCCGCAATTGGTCGCACCGGTGCCCTATATGCCGGGCTATTTTCCTCAGCCAAATTACTTTGGGATGCCACGCGGGTTGCCGATGCACACGATGGCAATGACGCCGGGCGCCCAATATGCGTGGCCAATGTACGTTCAGCCGACGGCTGGATCGGTGATTATTATCACGCCACCGCGCGTAAATGCCGCATATCCGGCCCGAGCACTGTTTGGGCGATAAATTCAAAACTTCAATTTCCAGCCAAAAACCGCTGTTTTTAGCATAAAACGGCGGTTTTTTGTTTGCCCGCACAAACTTGACCCAAAACGGCACGCGGTTTGCTGTGAATAACCTGTTAACAAATCCGGTTTCCAAACTGAAAAAACCAAGGAAGGTATCGTTATTATGAATAAAACAGCCATTTTCGCCCTCTTTTCACTAACGATTTCTGTGTGCACAACGCAGGCACAACTTTTCGGAGGCCTGAATATTCCCGGCTTACGCGCAGCAGGTGAGCCCGCCCCCGCGCCGCAGCCCGCGCCGCAAACACGCGCACCGGCGGCAACGACCACCACGGTTTTGGGCGCAGCAATCGGCGGTGTGGTGGGCAGCAAAAGCAATCGAACCACCGAAGGCACGGCCATCGGAGGCGCATTGGGTTTATTGATCGGCCAAATGATGGACCGCAAGGCGGCACAAAAAGCCGAGGCCGATCGCCAAGCCGCGCTGGAACGCGCACAGAATCCCCAAAGCTCAAACCCCGAAATTGGCCCTCAACCGCAGATTGATCCCGCGACAGGTTTGCCGATTGATCCGAATGCGCCTGCCGTCGGCACTGCTGCCCCAACAATTGATCCCGCAACGGGTTTGCCTGTGTTCGGCCCCGGCGGGGGAGTTACCGCGCCCGCGTCCACAACAGAAGCTCCGGCAAAGCCCCGCCTCTCCCCGCGCAAACGCGTGAATAAACTTTTCGGTCGATGACTTTTCTGCCATATTCTCCCGTCCAAAGGAGTACGGTATGAAATACATCATCACACTTTTTGTTGGCACGGCCCTTTGGGTTGTGACCGGTTGCAACACCAACGGCAATTCCCCAAACGGCCCGAGCGTCACCGAAATGCGCCCGGGCGAGCGCGGCTTTGTGGCTGGGCTGGGCATTGAGTCGCAGGATCTCGTCACCATTTCCGAGAAGATGGCGCGCGGCATTCTCGGCGCGGATCCCATCGCCAAGGCTGAGGGCAAACCGGTGGTCGTGCTCGAGCCCATCAACAACGACACGCGCTTCCCCATCGACAAAGATATTTTTCTGATGCTGATCCGCGACAAACTGCTCGAACACGCGGCCAGCAAAATAACTTTTGTGGCGCGTGAGCATATGGACAAATTAGAAAAAGAACGCGACCTCAAACTCAGCGGCCAAGTCACCGGCGGCGAAAAAATCACCGGCAATCAATTCAGAGGCGCGGACTTCATTCTCACCGGCACCTTCAAGGGAATCTCAGGCCGGGGAAATTCGGGGGCCAGCGACTACGTCCTGTACTCGTTCCAACTCATCGATCCGGATACCAGCGAAATTGTCTGGGGAGGAAATCATCAAATCAAAAAACAGGGCAAGGACGACGTCACTTATCGTTAGTCCGGCGCTTGTTTTTTCACGGTGATGAAAATTGCCACGAGCATTTGTCTGTTAAGCGCGTTGGGATTCGCCGCGTGCCAAGCGCCGGTCATCCAGCGTGCACCGGAGTTTGATGGGGATCTCGTGGCCGCCGGCCATCGCAAAATCGCCCAAGCCCCCGCACACGATAAAAATCGCTGGCGGCTCATCACCGCCGTGCACGCGCTTAAGCTCGACCGCCATTCCGAAGCACGCGCGCTGATCGCCACCGCCATGCCCTCGGCCGGGCAAATCCTGAAAGCCGATGCCCAAACGCGTTTGGCGCAAAGCCTGTTCTCGCCTGAGAATGTGAAAGGCTTCCACGGCGAATCGCACGAGCGCGCGATGGGCTGGTTTTATCGCGGCATGTTTTACTGGATGGACGGTGAACCCGACAACGCCCGCGCCTGTTTCCGCACCGCGCAACTTATGGACGCGCTCGCCGCGCAGCCGGAGCATCGCGCCGATTGGATATTGCTCGATTATCTCGATGGCTACATCACCACCAAACTCGGCAGCGATGGCGGTGACGCCCGCACCCGCGCCCAAGCCAATGCCCGCACCACTGCCCTGCCCGCTTACAATTCAAAAGCCAACGTGATGGTGTTTTTGCAATTCGGCTTTGGGCCGATGAAAAAAACCGGTGGCGATGTGGGTGAAAAAATCGTGTACGACGGAGGGCATTCCCAAACCCACTCCGCACGCATCACTGCGGGTGGACGCACGCTCACCGCGCCGGTTTTTGACAACCTCACTTTCCAAGCTACCACTCGTGGCGATCGCGCGATGGACGCCATCCTTGCCCGCAAAGCCACAATCAAAAAAACCGGCAACCTGGTCGGTGACATCGGCGTGACCGGTGGCGCCATCCTCGCAAACCAACCCGAAACCGAAGGCGCAGGCGCAGCTTTGCTCGGTGCGGGTTTGGTGGGCAAAATTGTGGGCGGCTCCGCCGAACCGCGCGCGGATACCCGGACGTGGACCAATTTGCCACAGCACCTCAGCTTTGCCGCGCTGCAACTGCCCGCAGGTGCCCACACGATTGCGATTGAATTCCTCGATACCAACGGCATTGCCTTGCCGAATCGACAAAAAAATATTTCAGTTACCGTACAAACTGGCCGCGACACCGTGGTGTTTGTGACCGATTAATAAAGAAGAATTATGAAAACCAAACTCGTCTTAATATTGAGCGCCGGCGCCATCATCGCCGGCTGCGGCACGCCAGTCGCGAAACAAGCGGCGGCGGCAAACAACAGCAAATTTGTTGCGCTCGGCACTCTCGTCGGCCGCACGGTAAAATGCACGGCGATGCAGGAAACGCAACTGACCGATGGCCGGCTACAGGTGCGCGCGAATATTTTGAACCTCATCAACAAGCGCGTGGACTTGCAAGTGAGCTGTGCGTTTAAGGACGAACAGGGATTCGCCATCGACACCACGCCGTTTCAAACGCTTATCCTCGACGAAATCGCAGAGGAAACCGTGGAGTTCAAATCGCTTAACGCCAAAGCCAAGGATTACACCGTGCGCGTGCGACTGGCGCGCTAACTCCAAAACATTATGAAAAAAATTGCACTACTCATTCCCGCGCTGCTGCTCGTTGGCTGCGGTGCGCCCAGCGCCAACCGATCCGCGATGGTGGTGTTCAAAAAAACCGCCGCGCCGGTGGAAGGCAAAAAATATGTATACACCGTGTCGCCCGCCGTGCCGCTTTCTCAGATTTATAATGCGGATCAGGCGCAGCAAATTGTGGAGGATTTCCGTGCGGCCTATGTGAAGCTCGGCGCGCCGCGCATTAATATTAACGTGAACCTTCCGCAAGGCGCGTTTGAGGTCCCTCAGTTGCCCACTGTGGGCGTGGGTGGCACACCGCAGATTGATCCCGCCACCGGCTTGCCCATGCCCGCCGGAGCGGGGGGGGGCGCACCCGCTGCGCCAGCCGCGGGGCCGCGCATTTTTGATGCGGACGAATTGTCGACGCGCCAAACCAAGCGCGAAGTGGAGTTGCTCTTTGGCCGTCCGCTGCGTTTGGCGGGCGCCACGCTGATCGATCCGGCTCAAACGAATCTACCGGAGTTGACGCTGGAAATTTTATTGGGCGAACGTGAGATCAACTTACCCGGCATCAACGACACTCAAACGCACACCGTGCCGGACATCATCGTCACCGCCACGCGCGCAACCGATGGCCAAGTACTGGGGCAGGCCACGGTGCTGGATTTATTTTCGCATCAAGCGGCCGCGGCCCGGATGTTGAAGCGATATAATATCCAGCAACTCACCGAGGCTACGGCGTTGGCGTTGATGAAGGATATTGCGTCGACGGCAAAGTAGTCACTTCACCCCCACGTTGATCGTCATCGCGCTGCCGAGGATTCGGTGGATGGTGATTTCTTTGCAGCCGAGTTCGCGCATTACTTTATCAACGCCGTCTTGGGCGGGATAGTTTTCGAGGGACTCGTGGATGTACGCATAGGCAGGCGCATCGCGGCAGATGAGGCGGCCGAACCACGGGACGATCCATTTCAAGTAACCAAAATAAATCCATCGCCACGGAGCGAAGGTGGGTTTGCCAAAATCGAGCACCAGCATTTTGCCGCCAGGCTTGGTGACGCGATGTATTTCGCGCAGGCCATTTTCAAAACTGGCGAGGTTGCGCAGCCCGAAGGCAATGGTGACGCAATCAAAATGGTCATCGGGCAAGCCGGATTCCAACGCATCGCCTTGGCGGAACGTGACGGTCAGGTCGCAATTGCGACGGATGGCTCGATCGAGCATCGGTTTGCTGAAATCAAGGCCGACAACGTCCGCGCCGCTGTTTGCCAAAGCAAAGGCGATGTCACCGGTGCCGCAGCAAAGATCGAGCACGCGCTGACCGGGACGGGGGGTGGCGAGAGTGACGAGGCGTTTTTTCCAGCGGCGATGGAGCCACAGACTTTGCAGATCGTTGATAAGATCGTAGCGCGGGGCAATGGTATCAAAGAGGTCGCGCACACGCTCGGCGCGCGTTGCATCACTGGAAAAATAGCCCTCTGCCATCGGGGCGGAAGATAGCACGTTGAGCCCTGCGGGGCTGCGCAAAAAAGTTTTTTCAATGAAACGGCCCGTGAGTGCGTCAGGAAAAGGGGTTGCCAAAAGGCCAATGGGCCACTAAACCCCGCCGCAACGTTTGTAACAAATGGGCAAAACTCTAGTCATCGCTGAGAAGCCGTCGGTCCAAACCGACCTTGCCCGAGTTCTGGGCAAGGAGCTGGGCAAGTTCGAGCGGAAGGGCAAGGACCGCAACAGCTATTTCGAAAACGACAACGCGATCGTCACTTCGGCGGTGGGGCATTTAGTGGAGCTGAAAATGCCGGAAGGCCCGAACGGCAAAAAGCTGCCGTGGGGCATCAAGCATCTGCCGGTGATTCCAAAGAAGTTTGAACTTCAGCCGATTGAAAAAAGTGAGAGCCGCCTGAACCTGCTGCTACGCTTGATCAAGCGCAAGGAAGTCGATCAAATCATCAACGCCTGCGACGCGGGCCGCGAGGGGGAGTTGATCTTCCGCTACATCATGGCGCTGGCGGGCGTGGAGAAACCGATGAAACGGATGTGGATGCAGTCGATGACCGATGGCGCCATTGTCGAAGCGTTCCAAAAATTACGCGAGGATGGCCGGATGCAGCCGCTGGCGGACGCTGCGTTGTGCCGGTCAGAGAGCGATTGGCTGGTGGGGCTCAACGGCTCGCGCGCGCTCACGGCATTCAACTCACGGCACGGTGGATTTAATATGACGAGCGCCGGTCGCGTGCAAACGCCAACGCTCACGATCCTCAGCGAGCGCGAACGATTGATTCGCGATTTTGTGCCGCGCGATTATTGGGAAGTGCACGCGGAATTTGAAGTGCACGCGGGCACGTACGCGGGCCGATGGTTCCGCGAAGATTTCAAGAAGGACAAAAACGACGACCAAACCCGCGCCGAACGCATTTGGACTGAGGCCGAAGCGACATCGGTTGTGGAGCGTTGCACGGGCAAAACGGGCATTGTCGAGGAAATCAAAAAACCTGCCAAGCAAACGCCACCGCAGCTGTATGATCTTACCACATTGCAACGCGAAGCCAGCAGCCGGTTTGGTTTCAGCGCGCGCAATACGCTCGGCATCGCGCAGGCGCTCTACGAAAAGCACAAATTGTTGACGTATCCGCGCACGGATTCGAAATGTCTACCCGAAGATTACCTCGACACGGTGCGTGGCCATCTCCGCGGATTTTCCAGCGCCAAACCCAACGCTACCCTTTCGCCAGAGGTCATTGCCGCTTCGGCTAAGGCGCTGAAAAACGATTGGGTAACGCCCAACAAACGCATTTTTAATAACGCAAAAATCAGCGATCACTTTGCAATCATCCCGACCGGGAAAATTCCCGCGGGTGGGCTCAAGGAACAGGAGCAAAAAATTTACGACCTCGTGGCGCGGCGGTTTGTGGCGATCTTTTTTCCGTCGGCAGAATTCGAAAACACCCGCCGCATCACGCGCATTGAGCAGGATTCGTTTTTGACCACCGGCAAAGTGTTGGTCACACCCGGTTATTTGGAGGTGTACGGCCGCCGTCCCGGCGTGGCCACGGAGAAGGACGAACTCGTGCCGGCCGAAACCGGCGAGAAAGCCGACGCGAAAGAAGTCACACTCAAAGGCGACCAAACCAAACCACCCGCGCGTTACACCGAAGCCACGCTACTCTCCGCGATGGAGACCGCCGGCAAACGCGTGGACGACGACGAACTGCGCGAAGCGATGAGCGAGCGCGGCCTCGGCACACCCGCCACCCGCGCGGCCATCATCGAAGGGCTCATCTTTCACAAATATGTTTTCCGCCACGAACAAATGAAGCGCGACCTCGTGGTTTCCAACAAAGGCCTCGCGTTGATCGATTTACTGAAAGACATCGGCATCGAGGCACTCACGTCACCGGAGTTAACGGGTGAATGGGAATACAAACTCAAGCAAATGGAATCCGGCGCGCTCAGTCGCGAATCGTTTATGGGCGAAATCAAATCGCTCACCAAAGACATCGTCGAACGTACGGTCGGCAAAATGACGGAGCTGGCCAATCGAAGCTATCCCGACCTCGAAGCCATTTGCCCCAGCTGCGGCACCACCACGCTCAAGCAAACCGACGGCAACTACGAATGCACCGGTGCGGACTGCAAATTCAAACTCAACAAATACATCGCCAGCCACAAACTCGTGCCCGCCGAGGCTAAGATGCTTTTGGAAAAAGGCCGCGTGGGGCCGTTTGAAGATTTCAAAAACCGCTTCGGCCAACCCTTCGTCGCCGAGATTGCAATGGCCGAAGGCGCGCGCGGCGCGTGGAAACCGGAATTCATTTTCGAAGGCGACGATGAACGCGAAGCCGAGGCCAAGAACCTCACCGACGACCAGCTTCTGTGCGAAGCTCCGCTGGCCGATGGCACCGCCACTAAAGTTTACGAAACCGACCGCGCCTATCTTTGCCCCGAGATGGCACCCGACAAACAAAAGGGCGGCACCCGCATCGCGAAGGAAATTCTCAAAAAAGAAATCCCCGCCGAACAAGCCATCAAACTTTTCACCGAAGGCAAAACCGACGTCATCGCCGGGTTCATCTCCAAAAAAGGCCGCCCCTTCAGCGCCTTTTTGTTGCTCGATAAAACCACCGGCAAACTCGCCTGGGAATTTCCGCCCCGCCCAAAGAAACCAGCCAAGAAGAAAGCTGCAAAAAAAACCACCGAGACTCAGAGTTCACAGAGCGAATAATTTCTCTGTGCCCTCTGCGCCCCTGTGGTTCAACTTGTTTTCCCGCCCCGTTTCTGTTAGCATCAATGAATGCCGGGGAGGGCAGCCATTTCCAAAACATCCATCGCGGATGACGACGCGTTTGTGTCGTCATTCCTCGATTACTTGCATACCGAGGCCGGCGCGTCCGTGTACACGCAGCGAAATTATCGGCAGGCGCTCACGGAATTTTCGCAGTGGTATTTTGGCGAACGCAAATCCGCGCCGGATTGGTTGCACTTAAAGAAACTCGATTTCCGTGGCTACTTGCGCTTCCTCGGACGCGGCAATCTCAGCCGTTCGGCAGTGCAATTACGCTTCTCCGCGCTGCGATCTTTTTATAAACATCTGATGCGGCGCGGCAAACTCGATGCCTCACCCGTCCGCGACATCACACTGCCCAAAAAAGAAAAACGCCTCCCGCAATTTCTCACACTCGAGCAAACCACCGCGTTGATGGACGCCCCGCTCGCGGAACTCGCCACCGCCCAAGAGCAAGCCAAAGAAGAAGCGGATGACGAAACCGAAATCGAAATCGACCCCGCGCCGTACCTTCGCGATGCCGCCATCCTCGAGGCCATTTATTCCTGCGGGCTGCGCATCAGCGAAGTGTGCGGACTGCGCGTAGTGAATCTTGACCGCACCGAGCGTCTGCTGCGCGTCCACGGCAAAGGCAAAAAGGAACGCCAAGTGCCCATCGGCGCACCGGCCGTGGCGGCCATCGAGCGCTACTGGGCTGCGCTGGAGCATCCTCCCACCGACGAGATGCCCGTTTTCCTCGCCAACCCCAATGAGCTTCGGCCTGTTTATCCCCGCCTCGTGCAGTTGCATTTTAAACACTACCTCGAATCCGCCAATCTTGATCCCACCCTCACCCCGCACAAGCTGCGCCACAGTTACGCAACTCATCTCCTTAACGCCGGTGCCGACCTCCGAAGCGTGCAGGAACTCCTCGGCCACGAAAATCTCGTCACCACCCAAGTTTACACCCACCTCACCACCGATCGCCTCAAGCAAGCTTACGACGACGCCCACCCGCGCGCCAAAGTTAAGTCGCAGTGATTGCCACCCGCCCCCCCTTCAGCCCATAGTCGCCCGTGCACCTGGGGCATTTGCGATTACGGGATTTCCGAAACTACCGGAGGCTGGATGCTGACTTCGGGCCGGGCTTCCACGTGCTACTCGGCCGCAATGCGCAGGGCAAAACCAATCTACTCGAAGCCGTGCATCTACTCGCCACGCTGCGGAGCTTTCGCGGCGTCGGCAGCGCCGCGATGGTACGCCACGGCCAACCCGGCTGGTTCGTGGGCGGACGCGCCATCGCCACCGGATCGCACGCCATCAAACTTTACTGGAGCAAAAACGAACGCCGCCTCACGCTCGACGAACAACCCATCCGCAAGCTCAGCGATTACCTCGGCACACTCCGCACCGTCGCCTTTTGCACCGAGGATCTCCAGCTCATCAAAGGCGCCGGACGCGGCCGCAGGCGTTTCCTTGATTTTCTCCTCACCCAAACCCTGCCCACATACCTGCCCCTTTTGCAAAACTACACCCGCGCCGTGCGCTCCCGCAATGCATTGCTAAAACGCCGCCCCGTCGACGAAGCCACCCTCGAAAGTTTCACACACGAAATGGTAAAACTCGGCAACCAAATAATGACCCACCGCCACGCGCTCCTGCCCGAACTCGCCCCGCGCATCACCGCCGCCCACGCCCGCATCGCCCCCGATGGCGAAGAACTGCACGTCGAATACCAACCCCGCGTCAAAGAAGATTTCGCCGCCGAACTCCAGCGCGTGCGCGAACGCGAGCGCGCCCTCGGCTCCACCCTCCTCGGCCCGCACCGCGATGAATTGGGCCTCCAACTCAACCACAAACCCGCCGCCGATTTCGCCAGTGAAGGCCAAAAACGCACCCTCGCCATCTCCCTCAAGCTCGCCCAAGCCGAGCACCTCGCCGCCACCCACGGCGCCCCGCCCATCCTCTTGATCGACGACGTCATGGGCGAACTCGACGCCCCCCGTCGCCAAGCCTTCCTCCCCCTCCTAAACCAATGCACCCAAGGCCGAGGCCAAGTCTTCATGACCTGCACCGAACAAAACTGGCCCGAGGAATTAGGCGAAGAATTGCAAAAATGGGAAGTGAATGAAGGAGCGTTATGCGAAAGGTAGGGCGTGCTCTCCGAGCGCGCCAAGGCGGTTTCGGAGAAATCGCCCTACCCGAATCTCAAACCCACAATAAAGCCAGTTGTCAACAGTAAGAACTGACCCCTTTAAGGAATAGGAACATTTTCCGGGCCGGAATACGTTGGCTGCCACTTCCCATTCAATGAAAATGTGTATTCGTATTTTGAAGCATGCATAGAAGGTCTATGCAATTTAAATAGATCGGATTTCGCCTCCACGATTCCCACAGTTTAATACAATCGCGCATGATGTGTGGTAATTATATTCCCGCCAGGGACCGCGTGCTTTTTTGCGCCAAAAGTAATCCTGCTTAACCGAAGGTAAACAACTGGAATGCATCCGAAATATTTTGAAGTTTCCCGACCTGTTTGATAATTTTTAAATATGCTGTTTATGCGTTCTGCTGTAGCCTTACTTGCAAACGTAATACCACTGGGCGCAATAAGCCCATCGACAGGCCTGCCGCGATCAACAAAAACCACATGACAATCCCGCAGCCTCACAGTCCCAATCCCATCCGACAACTGATGCGACCATATGTGCCGATAGAACAGCTCCATGTCCGACACCTGAGGCGCAGTATGGCAACCGGCGCCCGTGGCTATCATCAAAAATAATACAATTTTATTCACTCTTGTATTCCCACTCTTTTTTTTCTAACGCTTTTCCGAAAACTTCAGCCCACACACTGTCAGGGTTTTGCCCTGGCATTATCATTGGATACATAATGTTCGTTTTTACTTTTGAGTGAGTACGATTATTTGATGAATACTCCCCGCCTTTAACAGGTAAATAATTAAAAGAATGACCCATCTCATGGGCCAATAGCCCCTTACCGTAAACAAGTGCAAGCCTATTCAAATTGAAATTTAAAATTGCTCCCGGCTCGTCAAAGCCTCCCATTGCAGCCGCAAAACCTATGACCTCTGCCCCCTCATTAGTGAGCCCCAAGTGATCCTCGGTGACTATGACAGCAAACCCCCTCCATTTTGCATTTTTTCTTATTGATTTCAAACCCGCCCTTCTTTTTTCAACAGATTCTTTAATGAGCATTTCACGGGCTCTTTTCACAAATTCCGTTTCTATTCCCCCGTCCATTAAGCGATTATTTGAAGTCCAGCTCACCAATGGGGGCTTGATTTTAAAGTTCGGATGATAATAGAGGTTGACTTTGGAAATTCCAATTTGTTTATGGCCCTTAGTTATATTGCTTGTTGCGATTGAATTAGCCAGCCCAGTTGCATTTTTGTACATCATCGGAAAATAATCTCTGATAATTTTTTCATGGCGCACCCCTTCTTCAGCCCCTACGAGCACGGTCATCACCCCACCTTCTCCATCACCCCACCTTCTCCATCACCCCACCTTCTCCATCACCCGCTTGAATACTAGCAAAGACTTCCCCAGTTTCTTGCAAATGGTAAATATTGCCGATTGCGTAAGCCAATTGTCCCTCAAGTCCTAACTTTAGCTGTTTGTAATGCGCTTGCAGCCTTCTCATTCTTACAGTTCCTTCTTGATGTTCTTTCCAGAACTGTTCCCATTTCTTCTTAAAATCTTTTTTCTTTATCTCTTCAAAAAATAGCTTTGAAACTAATCGACGATGCTCTTCAAGTGCTTTCTCCAAAGCATCCAGCTTTTCGTCAATGTTGATTATTCTTTCTTTGATTTTAAACTTTTTAAAATCGACCGGCAAAGGGTTTTTCATGTCGATAACATAATTTAACAACTCCTCTTCTTTGCACATATATTTCCCTTGTTCGGCAAGCCATTCTGAAAATCTCATTTCATTAAGCAAAACCCAGTCTGGATCTCCGGGCGATGGCCAACTCCACCCATCTTCAAACTCTATCAACCCATCGTGAGGCATGATCCCAGTGTAATCCCAAAACTCTTTGATTGCTGTTTTTAGGGTGTTGGCTGAAATTTCTAATTCGCAAACAAACCCGTCACTCTGTTCGCCTTCAATCTCATAATCATCTTCGCCCACCCACTCCTCCTCATTTTCCTCAAAATGGATTAACTGTTGTTCGTGCCCCCAATTCACCTCTTCGCGCATCCATTTCTCTTCTAGCCAAGCTTGGACTGTTTGATCAAACTAGAAACGTCTTCTGGGTATTCATTATAAAGCCAGTTGAAGTAATCTTCAAAATCGATGTTAGTCCAATCCGGATCTTCCAAATCTGGAATCCAATCGCCTTCGGGGAAGGAGATTTCTCCATCTTCGGGAGCTTCGCCTACAAATTGCCAATATCCGTGCAGCGTTTCCAGAGTGAGCGTGTTTATATCGCTCTCATCAGCTTGAGTTATTGAGGGGATACCCAATAGGACAATCAAGAGGAGTTTTAGGAGTGTTTGTTTTGGGTTCATGGTTGGGGTTATTTTAGGTTAGGAGTTGGTTTATTTGAGATGCAACATCCGATTCAGGATGTTTTCGATGGAGTGGATTCGTTTTCGTAAAAGGGGATCACGGTTGGTTTGTTTCAACCAATCTATCATACGAAGGCGGTTGAGAATCAAGGCTGGGTTTTTAGATAATCGCTGGCCGGGGATGGGGCTAAAGCTGAGGCTTAACAGGGCGGTGCTCACATCGCGCGAGGTCATCCCATCGCGTCCGGCTATTGCGGCTTGGAAAGTCTCTTTGTAGAAGGTGTCCATTCCCGGTTCCGTGCCCACGTATCGTAACAATCGGCTGCGCACTGCGCGGCGTTCGTCGGCATCGGTTATACGCGTGTGATAGATTTCCCGCAGGGTGGTCAGGCCGGCCGTGCCTTGGACGTCCAATACATAACGGAAGGCTAAAGGATCCAACCGGCCCTTGGCATCCACGAGGTTTGCCTGAAAATGGGAAAGCAAGTTTAGGTCGCGATGCCGGATCAACACGGCCAGCAAATATCGTTTGGATTGCCGATCCAACAGGCTGGTGTCATCCGTGGCTCTTTCAATCTGGAGCACCGCACGCGCGGCCTCCAGCACTTTGTCCCGGTGCGTGCCGGGATTGAGCCGATCCAAAATCTCATCCAGCCACGCAATCTCCGCCCCACTGGCGGTTTTCTTCAATACTTGCAGTAACACCTTTTCCGCTTCCGGCCCGCCGATTTGCAGTAGTACCGTGAAACAACCCAAGCGCAATGAAGGCGGGCTGACGAAATTCAGATTGGGTTTGGGCAAAGGGTTACTGATCGCCCGCCGTACTTGTTCGGCGGCACTGACAGGCCGCCCATTCAAGGTAAGCGATTGACGCGTGGTCAGATATTCACGGTCCACTCGTTCTGCCAAAAACGTGCCAATCGGCCCCACCGACTTGGGCCCCAAATCCACCAGGCTTTCCAAATAATGCACTGACCGGCGCTGAATAAATTCCGGGCTGTTCGCCTCCACCGTTTTGAGATTTTCAATTAACTCAATCGCCGAACGGCCCACGTCCACCGATTCAAAAATTTTGGTTTCGATCACCTCCACCCGATTAGCCCGCGCCCGCGCAGCCTGAAGCTCTGAACGATGTTCCACCAAAGAAATAGATTCCTCCGCATCCGGCCCATCTGAAATCGAACGATTCGGTGTCACCGAACCCGCAAGCATCCAATACGAAAATGCCGTGCCCACTGCAAATCCAACCGTCAATAACAAACCGTGGGCAGGTTTCATATAGGAACCGTAAGAACAGCAGGGGGGGCGTCAACAAAATAGCACACTAATCTCTATGAAAATAATTTATGAAACCTATGAATTAAATTTATAGCACCCATTTCAGCACGGCAGGGCAGCGTTGAAATGGGAAGTGAACGAAGGCGCATTAAGCGAAAGATAACGCAAAAGGTAGGGCGTGCTCTCCGAGCGCGCCAAGGCGGTTTCGGAGAAACCGCCCTACCTAAAACAAATACAACCGAATATATTCCACCACCGGCTCAGGCCAGACGCCGAGTGCCACGGTCAGCAGTGCTAGCACGAGGATGGCGACGGAGGTGGGCAAGCCTACCGGCGTTTTATCCATCTCACCGGTTTCCTCGCGCACGAAGACGGCTTTGAGGATTTTTAGGTAATAATAAAGTGCCACCACGCTGAAGGCGAGGGCCACGGCCACGAGCCAATATAATCCATCGCTCCAATATTCCATTTGTGGCGCGGCGTGAATGGCGGCGAAGAATAAATAAAATTTCCCAACAAATCCCGCGAGCGGGGGAATGCCCGCGAGCGACAGCACAAATACCAATAACGCCAGCGAAAGGCCGGGGCTGGCTTTCCACGCCCCGCGAAAATCATCGATGAGCGCTTCGCGCCCGAGTCGGTCGTTCCACACACTCACCACCGCGAACGCGCCCAGCGTGGCCACGGCGTACACGATTGCATAAAATAGTGCCGCCGCGCGGCCGTCATCGGTGAAGGCCACGACGGCCACCAAAATATATCCGGCATTGGCAATGGCGCTGTAGGCGAGGAGGCGTTTGACATTGGCTTGCCGCAACGCGCCGAGGTTGCCCACCGCCATGCTGGCCACGGCCATTAATAACAACAACGGCACGATCGCCGAATGCGCCGAAGGCAGCGAAACCGGCCCGAGCAAGGCAAGCAACAACGCCACGCCGGCGATTTTGGAGCCGCTGGCAATCCACGCCGCTGCGGGCGTGGGCGCGGCTTGGTACACATCCGGCGCCCACAAATGAAATGGCGCGAGCGCAAGCTTGAAGCCAAGCCCGACCAAAATAAACAAATAAGCCACCACCACTAATCGCGGTGCTTCGGCCAGTGTGGCTTGCGTAATAACCAGTTGCCCCAATGCGCCAAATAAATAACTGATGCCGAATAAAAGAAACGCTGACGCCACCCCGCCATAAGTAAAATATTTAAGTGCGGCTTCAGCGGCTTCAGCGGATTTGGCCGACCCCTTTTGCGCAGAGTTCAGCGCCGTGAGCGCGTACAAGCTCAAGCTCACCAACTCCAACGCCACGAATGCCCCGAGCAGGTTGCGGCTCGTCACCATAAAACCCATCCCCAAAGTAGCCAGCAACAGCAACGCGAAATATTCGCTCACTTGCGGTGTGGAAATTGTTCGCGCCGCCAGCGGCAGCACCAATAGTCCCAGCAAAAACAACAGCGCCTTTAGCGCCAACGTGCCGGCGTTCAAAACCAATTGCCCGTGCGTGGCCACTTCCAGCGCGTGGCCGTCCAAGGCGAAGCTGCCGGTCAACTGAAATGCCAATGCCACCAATGCGCCCACCAGCCCCACGCCGCAAATGCGCAAAGCGGCGCACGCGCGGTCGGCCAATGACGCGCCGCGCAGTTTGGTGTAATCCACGCCCAGCGCCGCGAACAATGCCACCACCACTATTAGGTCGGGCAACAGCGCGGTGAATATTGCGGAGTAATCCATTTTAATTAAATCGGTTCAGCAAAAGTTGCAGGCTACCGGCGATGTGATTGGTCAACAGCCACGGGCAAAGCCCAATAACCAACGACGCGCCCAGCAACAACGCCACCCCCGCCTTTTCCGGCAAGGTCATTGGCGGATATTCCGCATCGCTTTCCCCGTTGTTGCTATTGCTCCGCTCGCGAAAAAATGCTTCGTGAATTTTTGCCAGCGTGTAGCCGAAGGTTGCGAACACTCCAACGCCCGCGCCGATGACAATCCAGGTTGGCAAACTCGCCCACGCCCCGAGCAGCACGTACAGCTCGGACACAAACCCGCTGAACCCCGGCAAGCCCATCGACGCCAATGCCACTATGATGAACACCCACGCGATGCCCGGCATCCGTTCCATCAACCGGTGCAGTTCGTCGAGCATCCGCGTTTTGGTGCGCGTGTAAATCACCGTGCCCACCACCGCGAAGAGCAGCGCGCCGATGACGCCGTGCGAAAACATTTGCAGCACCGCGCCCGTCATTCCCGTGAGATGCAACGTGCCGATACCGAGCAACACAAAGCCCATATGGCTCACGCTGGAATAGCCGATCACGTATTTGAAATCCTCCTGCCGCAACGCCGCCAGCGCTCCGTAAATAATATTGATCACCGCGAACACTGCCACCCACGGCGCCCAAACCATCGCGCCTTCAGGCATCAATCCCACCGCGATGCGCAGGCAACCATACGCGCCGAGCTTCATCACCACACCCGCCAACAGCATACTCGCCGCTGTGGGTGCTGCCGAATGGCCTTGCGGCGCCCACGTATGGAACGGCCACATACCGGCCAAGATCGCGAAGCCCACGAACATTACCGGAAACACCACCGCTTGCAGTCCGCTGGAATAATCCACTTCCATCAGCGCGCGCAAATCGAAGGTGTTCAGCCCCGAAGCAAAGAACAGCGCCAGCATTCCGATCAACACCAACGCGCTGCCGCCGAAAGAATACATCACCAGTTTCATCGCCGCGTATTCGCGCTTCGCGCCACCCCAGATTGCGATCAGAAAATATTTTGGCACAATCGCAATTTCATAAAACACAAACAGCAGAAACAAATCCATCGACAAAAACACGCCGTACACGCCGCCAATCAGCGCAAAGTAAAAGGCATAAAATTGATTGGCGCGGTGATCGAGATTCCAAGTGAAGAGCACACCCGCCACCGCCACCAATCCGGTCACCAACAGCAACGGCAAACTGATCCCATCAAAGCCGGTGTTGAAGCCAACCCCCATCGAAGGAATCCAAGTCCGGCTGATGATATCCTCCATCCCCGGCCCCGTGTAACGCAAGGCACAGCAGAAGGCCGCCGCAAACCCCAGCCCCGCTGTCAACAGCGCCACCCAACGAATCCTTCGATGCGCAGGCGCCGGCATCAACCCACAAACCAGTGCGCCGGTAAAACTTAAGATGACTGTGAGCAGGGCAATCATTTCAAAAAAGTGTCTCGCTAAACCGCAACCACGTGGCCGGCGCCATTCCAGCCCAGAAAACGAGGATGAGCAGCGGGATTAAAACCAGCGTTTCCATCAAAGACAAATCGGGCATCGCACGATGCCGTTCGGGCGTGGGGCCGGTGAACACTTTTTGCAGCATTGTCAGCAAAAACACCGCCGTCGCCAATAGCCCCAGCGTAGCCACCGCCGTGATGCCCGGCGCCACGGCGAAGCTGCTGCTGAAAATCAAAAACTCCGCTGCAAATCCCGCCATAAACGGCAGTCCGAGCGAGCAGAATGTGAGAATAAAAAACGCCGCCGCAAGACGGGGCGTCACCGAGCTCAGTCCTCCGAAGTCTCCCAAGCCGCGCGTGCCGCCGCGTTCCTCCAGCAACCCCACGAGATAAAATAATCCTGCCGCTGCAATACCGTGCGCGAACATTTGCAAAATAATTCCCTGCGTGGCCAGCGCCCGCACATCAATTTTCGCACCGTCGGCCACAAACCCTAACGCGCCCACAGCAAGCACGCAAAAGGCCACATGGTTGAGCGATGAGAAAGCGAGCATCCGTTTGAGATCCGTTTGGCGTAGCGCGAGAAATGCGCCCCACAAAATCGTCACCAACGCAAACGCCATCATCGCCGTGGCGTAGTGCTGCAAATGCGCCGGAAAAATCGGCACCACTAATCGTAGAAAACCGTACACGCCCATCTTGCTCATCACGCCGGTGAGCAGCATCGCCACCGGCGCGGGCGCGGCGGCATACGCGGGGGCCTGCCAAATGTGAAGCGGCGCCATCGGCACTTTCACCCAAAGCCCCGCGAGCACCGCGCAGAAAATCCACGGGCTGACATCCACGCCCATATTAGCGAGCGTAATGAAATCAAACGTTCCTGTTTTTTGAAACAGAAACAGGAATCCCAGCAGCATCGCCACGCTGCCGACCACGGTGAACAGAAAAAAGTTCAGCGCCGCGCGATGGCGTTCCTCGCCGTTACCAAAAAGTTTGATGAGGAAAAATGCCGGAACCAAAGCCAATTCCCAGTAGAGGAACCAATGGAAAAAATTCAACGCGGTAAACGTGCCAAAGAGACCTGTGAAAAGCAGACTGATCAACGCAAAATAAGTACGCGGCCGGTCGGTGTGATTCCACGAGGCCAACACCCCTAACGGCGCGAGCACCGCAGCGAGCAACAGCACGAGCGCATTCAAGCCATCGAGGCCGACAAAATAATCGATCCCGAGCGCAGGAATCCAATTGAATTTTTCCTGAAACTGAATGCCGGTTTCCGTGAGGTCAAACCGCGTGAGCATACAAACCGTCAGCGCCAGCGACACCAACGCGCCGCCGAGCGCGACCATTCGCGCGCGCGCCGCCGGCACAGACAAAATCAAAATCGCCGCCAGCACCGGTGCTAATGTAAGTGCGGTAATCATATCATCCAAAACAGGAGCAGCCCCAGCACCACCGCACCAAAGGCGATGAGCCGAAGGTAGCTTGGCAAAAATCCATTTTGCGGCCGCGTGACCGCCCAACCGCAGTCGCGGAGTTTTTCGCACAAGCCGTCGAAGGCAAAGGTGTCAATGAACCGACGATCACCGCCAATGGCCACCGCGCTGCTGAGTGCGCGCGCCAGTGCCACGGCCATTTCGCGAATGAAAAGCAGTAACTCGTTGAGCTGTTCCCAAATGATGGCCATCAAATTCCAAAGGCGGCCGACGGTGGCGGCGTACAATTCATCGAACCAAAGCTTCTCGCGCAACGGCGCAACCGCCAGCGGATCGGGCGCGGCACCCAGTTCGCGTTTGCCGTAAATCAACCAGCCAATGGCGATGCCGCCGAGCGCCACGGCGATGCTCACGACGATGACGATGGTTTCGTGCGGGAACGCCGTGCCCGGCAGTTTTTCAAAAATGGTTTCGTGTGCCACCGCGCCTAATCCCAGCGCGGCCATGGCGAGGATGACGAGCGGCACGGTCATTACTTTGGGACTTTCGTGTGGCTCGTGTTCGCCGCGATGCGTGCCGGTGAAGACGTACAAACATTGGCGCGTCATATACACTGCCGTAAGTAGCGAAGCGAAGGCGGCGATCCAAAAGATGGGGCGATTGGCCGCCCACGCGCCCGCGAGGATTTCGTCTTTACTGAAAAATCCGCTCGTAAATGGAAACGCCACCAACGCCGCCGTGCCGCACAAATAAGCGATGGAGGTGATGCGCATCGATTTCCACACGCCACCCATTTTGCGGATGTCCTGTTCCTCGTGGCAACCGTGGATGATACTGCCCGCGCCAAGAAAAAGCAGTGCCTTGAAAAACGCGTGCGTCAGCAAATGGAACATCCCAATCGCCACGCCGCCCACGCCGAGCCCCACCATCATTAGGCCGAGTTGGCTCACGGTGGAGTACGCAAGAATGCGTTTGATGTCGTATTGCCCAAGCGCAATGAACGCCGCCACCAACGCGGTGAGTGCGCCCACCCAAGCGACCACCGGCAACGTGCCGCCATCGACGAACAGCGGCATCGCGCGCGCCACAAGGAACACGCCCGCCGCCACCATCGTGGCCGCGTGGATGAGCGCGCTCACGGGCGTGGGGCCTTCCATCGCGTCCGGCAACCACACGTGCAGCGGCAACTGGCCGGACTTGCCCGCCGCGCCGCAAAATAAAAGCAAGCTCACCACGGCGGCAGTTTTGAAGCCCAACACTGTGCCGGCCATTCCGGTTTCCAACAGGCCCGCGCCGCCATCGTAGAGCATCAATGTGCCGGTGGATTTGAAGGCCAACAAAATGCCGATGAGAAAACCCATGTCCCCAATCCGCGTGACGATGAATGCTTTTTTGCCGGCGGCGGCGGCTTCGGGTTTATGATTCCAAAAACTGATGAGCAGGTACGACGCCACGCCGACAATTTCCCAGCACATAAACAACAGCAACAAACTGTTGGCCAACACGAGGCCGAGCATTCCGGCGGCGAACAGCGAAAGGTAACAAAAGAATCGTGCCATCCGTTTGTCGTCCTTCATATAGCCGAAGGAGAAAATGAAAATGAGCAGCCCGACGAACGTGACCATCGCGGCCATCGCACCGGTGAGGGGATCGAGCACGAAACCAAAATTGATCGCGGTACCGCCAACGGCGAGCCATTCGATGTCGAACGTTTTGTGCGTGTCCGCCGCCATTCCCCACGACTCGTGGCACGCCATCAGCGCGAGCACGCACGAGCCGAGCATCGCCGCGATGGCAATGCCCGCCGAGCGGCGTCCGCATTGCACGCCGCTCGTGATGGCAGCAGCCACCAACGGCAACAACGGAATCAATGCTAGTGTTTCGAGGGTCACTCTTCTTTGAGGGTATCAAGTTGTTCGAGATCCACGGTTTTGAAATGACGGTAAACGGCGATCACCAACGCAAGGCCGACGGCGACTTCAGCGGCGGCGACGGCGATGGTAAACAGAGTAAACAGTGGCCCGTGCAGTTCGGCTGGGTTGGGGCTAAATCGCCAAAAGGCGATGAAATTCAGGTTGGCGGCGTTGAGCATAATTTCGATCGAGAACAGTACCACCACCGCATTGCGCCGCGTAAACGCGCCGAGCAATCCGATGCAAAAAAGCACCGCGCCGAGGATGAGGCAATGCTCAAGCGTCATCGGCATCCTCCTTCTTTTTTTCGCCACCCTGCGAAGCGGCCACCGCGCCGACCAGCGCGGCGGTGAGCAGCAGTGCCAACACTTCAAGCGTGACGACGTACGGATTCATCATTTTAAACCCGAGCGCTTTGACCGATGGATTAATCGGTTGGGCGGTTTGCGATAAATCCGCACCCTGAATGGCCGGCAATAAAAGGAACACCAACACTGCCAGCGCCGCAGCCCAGCCCCAAAAGCTGCCGCGTGAACTGATGTCGCGCGCGTCGTCGCCCGTGACACGTTCGGTGAGCATAATGGCGAACAACAACAGAATGCCCACCGCGCCGATGTAAACGAGAATTTGCACCGCGGCGATGAACTCCGCCATCAACAACAGGAAGAGTCCCGCCAGTGCCGCGAAGAAAACCATCAGCGCGAACACGCCGTGGATGAGATTACGCCGCCGTACCGCCATCAGCGCGCCGAGTACGGCAATCACCGCCAACACCCAAAATGTAATTTCCTGCGTCATTCAGCGTATAAATATTCGCGCGGTTTGGCGGTGGAACGGCTGACGTTATTCAACCCCCAGGCCATCACATACAGCAGCACTAAACTCGCCGTCCATGCGCCAACCTTTGCGACAGGCCCAGAGTAAGCATCCATCACATGATGCGACAGACCGGCAAGCAGGATGTTTGCAATGGATAGTGGTAGCAAAAATTTCCACGCGAATGCCATTAGCTGATCCACGCGCAAACGCGGAAGTGTGCCGCGCAGCCAAATCATCACGGCGATCAACCCGAAGATTTTAGCAATAAACCACACCACGGAAAGCCACGGCGCGGCCGCCAAGAATGGCCCGTCGCCTGCACCAAGGAAGAGCGTCACGGCCAAGCCGCTGATGGCGAACATCGCGATGTATTCGCCAAGGAAAAAGAGCGCGAACTTGAAGCCGCTGTACTCGGTGAAATAGCCGGCGATGATCTCGCTTTCAGCTTCAGGAAGATCAAAGGGCGAGCGATTAGTTTCCGCCAGTGCGGCGATGAAGAAAACAATGAAGGCCGCAAGCCCCCACGGGCTGAAGACAAACCAGTTGAACCCGGCTTGCGCGGTGGCAATTTCTTTGGCGTTCAAGCTGCCAACCATCATCACCACGATCACGGCAGACAAGACGAGCGGGATTTCGTAGCTGACCATTTGCGCCACGGCACGCATTCCGCCGAGCAGGGAGTATTTGTTGCGCGAGGCCCAGCCGGCCATAAAAATAGCGAGCGTGTTGAGGCCGGTGATGGCAAAGAAAAAGATGATCGCGCTATCGAGCAAGAATGCCTGAACATTGCCGGACATAAGTTTACCCCACGGAAACTCAAGCGGCAGAAAACAAAGAATGAGCATCGCGGGAATGAGCGCGAGGATGGGGGCGAGCAAGTGGAACAAGCGATCCGCGCCGCGCGGCACGATGTCTTCCTTGAAAATCATTTTGATGCCGTCGGCCGCGGGTTGGCCAAGGCCAAAGAGACTGACGCGCGTGCAGGGCACGCCGATTTTGTTGGGGCCAATGCGGTTTTGAATTCGCGCGAGGGCTTTGCGTTCCATCCACGTGGTAAAGGCAAAGAGCGACGGGAAAATCACCAGCAACGGCACGGTGGCGATGAGGATGTCGATGATGAGCTGAAAACTCATTCGGCGTCCTCCTTAGCTTTTGCTTCGGCGGCGGCTTTTGCCTTGGCTTCCGCAGCCGCTTTAGCTTTTTCGGCGGCGGCTTTTTTCTTGGCTTCTTTGGCGGCTTTATCGGCGGCCATTTTTTGGTCTCGCGTGGCGGCTTCTTGCGGGTGAATTTTGTGGTAGTAATCGTTGCTCTTCAGCAAATCATCGCGGCGCACAAGCAACCCGCCAAACCGATTGGGCGTGCTTAGCTCGAACTGGCTGTTCATCACGATGGCGTCGAACGGGCAAACCTCCACGCAAATCTGGCAGCTCATACAAACGGAAACATCAATGTCAAACTTGGCGGGATAAAACTGCGCCTTGTTGTCGGACCGCTCCGTTTTGTCTTCGCTCTTCTCGATGTAAATGCATTGCGGCGGACACTCGCGCTCGCAGATTTGGCAGGCCACGCAGCGGATGGTGTCCATCGGCTCGCCGGTATCGTGCAGCAGCATTGGGAAGTTGCGGCTGTAATGATTGACCGTGGTGGTATCGCGCAGTTGCTCGCCTTCTTCCTTGGGATACTCGCCGATGCTTTGGGGCAATTTATCCTCGGGGCGCCAATCGTAATCATTGGTGATGAGGCGTTCCTTGTAAAAATAGGAACCCACAAAATTCCGCAAGGTTACCGCCATTCCCTTGAAAATTCCGCCGCCGAGTATGCTCATCGATCCACCTCCCCGAGCACGATGTCGATGCTGCCGAGAATGACGACGGCGTCAGCAATTTTGCCGCCGAGACACATCTCGCGCAGCACCGTGAGATTGATGAGTGACGGCGGCCGCACGCGGTAGCGGTAGGGCTTGGTGGTACCGTCGGCGATGAGATAAAATCCAAGCTCGCCTTTGGGGCCTTCGATGCGGCCGTAGGTTTCGGCGGGTTTGGGCTTAAACACTTTGGACACTTTGCCGATGATATCGCCTTCGGGAATGTCGGCGAGGGCTTGTTTCAAAATCGCGATGCTCTCGCGCATCTCGAGCATTCGAATCATAAATCGATCGTAGCAATCGCCGGTGTCGCCATCGGTGTAAGGCACGCGAAATTTGAACCGATCGTAAATGCCATAAGCGTCCACTTTGCGGAGGTCATAATTCACGCCGCTGGCGCGCAACATCGGGCCGGTGATGCCGGCATTGATGGCCAGTTCGCGTGATAAATTCCCGACACCCTGCGTGCGACTGAGGATGATTTCGTTTTCGCAAAGGAGCTGTTCGTACTCGTCGAGGAACGCAGGGAAGCGATCGACCAATTCCCGCGTGCGGTTGAGCCAACCTTCGGGCACATCATTGCGGAGGCCGCCAAAGCGGAAGTAATTGCACATCATCCGCGCGCCGCTGGCTTGCTCGAAGAGATCGAGAATTTTTTCTCGCTCGCGGAAGGCGTACATCAACGGCGTGCCCAGTGCGCCGAGGTCGTTCACAAAAAAACCGACGAGCGTCACGTGATTCACCAAGCGCGTGAGTTCGGCCATGATGACGCGCAGATATTCCGCGCGCTCGGGCACCTCGACATCCACGAGCTTTTCTGCCGCCAACGCGTAGGCCCAATTGTTGGTCATGCTGTTAAAATAATCGAGCCGATCGGTGAAGGGCATGCTCGAAAGGTAGCTCATATTTTCCGCGAGCTTTTCGTGATTGCGATGCAGGTAGCCAAACACCGGTTTCAGGTCCACCACCGTTTCGCCGTCGAGCTTCACGTCCATCCGAAACACGCCGTGCGTGCTCGGATGATGCGGCCCCATCGAGATTTCCAGCAGACTGGTTTCCAAACCTTCCTGCTGCAGCAGCTCGTAATTGGGCGCGGTGGCGGTGCTCAAATGATGACCTTCCCCCGTTGGTGTTTCTCCAAAATTTCGGCATGCGGCGTGGGCTCCCATTCGTAATCGAAAGGCTCGGCGTAATCGCGCCGCATCGGGTGGCCTTCAAATTCGTCCCACATCAAAATGCGGCGTTGATCCGGATGGCCTTTGAAATTCACGCCGAACAAATCGTACACCTCGCGCTCCTGCAAATCGCAACTGCGCCAAACCGGCGTGAGCGATTCCGCCACCGCACCCTCGCGACCGGTGCGTTGTTTGATGACCAGCGGACCGGTTTTGTTAGCGATGGAATAAAGATGATAGACCACATCAATGCGGCCGGCCTCGGTGCGTGTCACGGTTTCGGTTTCGCCGGCGTCGTTGGTGATTTTTTCTTTCACTTCGCGCTCGAGGTAATCTACGCCGGTGACGTTGCTGCAATAATCCCAGCCACTGGCGAGCAGCCACTCGGCGATGGTACGCGCATTTGCGGCGGGCAAAATCACCGCGCCCGCAGCTTCATCCCATCGCGCCTCGGGGAATTCTTTCAGCAATGATTCGCGGCAAACTTCGCTCATGCGGTGACTTCTTTCTCCTCCGGGGCATCAGGTGCATTTGGATTTTCCGGCGGCGACCATACTTCGGGATTGAACGGCGGCTCGAGATCCGTGCCTGTAAAACGCGGCACGGGATATTGCCGGCGACCCTCAGTGAAGGCGGGATCATCCTCAATTTTCATCCCGCGAATTTTTTCCTGCAAATAATTAAGCGACTGCAAAACCGCCTCCGGCCGTGGCGGACAACCCGGCAAATAAACGTCCACGGGGATGTAACGGTCGATGCCCTTCAGCACGTTGTAGCCTTGCTTGAATGGCCCGCCGGAAATCGCACACGCGCCCATCGCAATCACCCATTTGGGCTCGGGCATTTGATTGTAAATCCGCACCACTTGCGGCGCCATTTTTTTGGTGACCGTGCCGGAGACAATCATCAAATCCGCCTGCCGCGGCGTGGGGCGAAACACCTCCGAACCAAACCGCGAGATGTCAAAACGCGAAGTCGCCGAGGCAATCATCTCGATCGCGCAACACGCCAGCCCAAACGTCAGCGGCCACACCGAACCGCCGCGCGCCCAGTTGTAAAGAAAATCCACCTTCGATACGATCACCCCCGCCCGCTCCAACTCCGAGCGCGTGGTGTCGTCGAGGTCCATTCCGACGTTTATGTTTTCGGTCGTCATGAGTTTATTTCCAAGTCAGCACACCTTTGATCCACAAATAAATCAAACTCTCCGCCAGCAACAAAATGAAAACCCCCATCGCCAGAAACGCCCCGAAGGACAGCCCCGTGAACGCCACCGCCCACGGATAAATAAACACCGCCTCAATATCAAAAATCACAAACGCCAGCGCGTACAAATAATACTGCACGTTGAACTGCACCCAAGGATCGCCTTTTGATTCCAACCCGCACTCAAAGGTGGATTGCTTGATATCGTTCGGTTTGCGCGGCGCGAGAATGGCCGAGAGAATCAACGGCCCGCACGCAAAGCCCACCGCCATAACAGCCATCACGCCCAGCAAAAGATATTGGGCATACGGCGTCGGCGCTGTCGCGTCGGCGATTAGCAAAATGGTTTGCACCCCTCAGGTCGTGTCCGCCCTTGCAGACGCGCGGTTTGTAGCACGCCGCTCCGAAATGAAAAGCCCGATTTGTTCCCAACTCATCCGAACGAATCGAACCGCTTGAACCCCCCGCCCCGCCCTGCTACCGTCCGCGCTATGCGAATTTTATCGGGCATCCAACCCTCCGGCGCACTACACATCGGCAACTATTTCGGTATGATGCAGCCCGCCATAGAATTGCAAAACGAAGGCGAGGCCTATTATTTCATCGCCGACTACCACTCGATGACCTCGCTCTTTGACGCCGAGCAACGGCGCCAGAATACGCAGGATGTGGCGCTGGATTTCCTCGCGTGCGGACTGGACCCGGCCAAGGCGGTGTTCTTCCGCCAGAGCGATGTGCCCGAAGTCACTGAGCTGACCTGGCTGCTCACCACGCTCACGCCCATGCCGATGCTGGAGAATTGCCACAGCTATAAGGACAAGCTCGCCAAAGGTCTCAAGCCCAACCACGGCCTGTTCGCCTATCCCGTGCTGATGGCGGCGGATATTTTGATCTACGACAGCAACCTCGTGCCCGTGGGCCGCGATCAGAAACAACACGTGGAGGTCACGCGCGATATTGCCGGGAAATTTAATCAGACTTACGGCGAAACTTTTGTGATTCCTGAACCGCGCATCCGCGCCGATGTCGCCGCTGTGCCCGGCTCCGATGGCCAAAAGATGAGCAAAAGCTATGACAACACCATCGAGATTTTTGGAAATGAAAAGCCGCTGCGCAAAAAAATAATGCGCCTGGTCATGGACAGTCGGCCGCCCGAAGAACCCAAGCCCGATGCGGACCAAAACATCGCCATCCAGTTACTCAAGCTATTTGCCTCCGACGACGTCGCCCAAACCACCGAGGATCAACTCCGCGCCGGCGGTTACGGCTACGGCGATCTCAAGAAAACGCTCTTCGAGCACTACTGGGAACATTTCGCTGCTGCCCGCGCCCAACGCGCCGAGCTGGAAAACAACCTCGATTACGTGAATCAGGTCCTCCGCGAAAGCGCCGAAAAAGCCCGCGCACTGGCTACAACAGTGGTAGACCGCGCCAAGAAAAATTGTGGGTTGAGTTAGGCGGTTACTTCGTGGGGTTGCTGTGGATGAAGCACTTCGGCAATGCCTTTTGGAGCTGGTCAATCTGAGCCTTTGTGAGGTCCGGGTTGCCTGTAATCCAAAGATGTTTTAACTGCGTAAGCTTCTCCAAACCCTTCAGTTCGGTCAGTTTACACATTGAGAGGTCCAAATCTTCCAGTTTTTGGAGCTCCCCCAAACCTGTCGGCAATTTGGTCAGGTTTTTATCGTTTATTACTAGTGACTTTAATGCCGGAAGCTTCTCCAGATCTTTCACATCGGTCAGTTTACTTTCAGCGATGGTTAGCTTAGTCACTTTCCCTAAATCGGCCGAGGTGAGGTCGCCCGTGGATTTTTCGAGTTCATACCGAATCGCCGCCTCAATCATGGAGTTGTCGATGGTAACTATAAAAACTGGAGCTAGTTCTGGATTCTTAGTCTCTCTCTCCAGGGCCTTCTTTTCTGGATTCTTAACCTCTCCCTCTGGGGCTTCCTTTTTCCCACACCCCACCAACGTCACTGCCGCAATGATCAATAGAATCTCCCTCATGTCTTTACCTTTATTTCCACCTCTCAACTTCCTTTAAAATTTCTTCCCGCGAACATTTCGGACGCAATACTGCGCGCGCGCGGTATTTATATTCTTTATTCACCTCATACTTGGGCACAATAAACTGCCAATCCCACGCGGGGTTGGTGGTGTTGAATTCCTTGTTAAATCCTCCGCCACTGGGTGAATGGGTGAGGCGAATGCCTTCAGGCTTTTCAAAGATCAGGATATACACCAGGTCCTCAAAGTTGCCGTAGTAAAAGGGCCGTGAATAGCGCATGCGGGAGTAGTTCTTAAAGAGCGCATCCCGGCTACCTTCCTTCCAGCTCAGCTTAAAGTCATCGCCTTGGGCCAGCACGGTGCTTTCATCATCATGCTCTTGGGTGCAGAGCTGCATCCACATATCTTCCGTGGGTCGCCAACCGCCTTTAAAATAAATGCTCTTATCGATCGGCGCATTGATGTAGCTGGCCCAAAAGAGGCCGAACCAACCCCGCTCGTGTACGTGCTGGCGCGGGATGCAACGGAATTCGATATCGATATAGTGCGGCGCGCGCAGGCTAAAAGTCGTCCAGCTCTCCATATGAAAAGTCGGCGTGGGCGGCTGATGCAGCTCGGCGGTGTGGTCGTTGAGCTTGCGGAAGGTCATCGGCGCCCGGCGCGGTTCAAAGAACACATCCCGCCCGCCAAACTCCGTCTCGCCATTGAACACATGCTCCAGATTCAGCCCGGCAATCCCGGGCACAAACACGCTGCGGGTGCTGTTTTTGTGCCGCAGACTCCAGAGGCCGTTGTACCCGGCGCGATGGCCCTCATGCGCGGCGTTGTCGCCGATCACGGCAGTGAGATCCCCCACGGAAAAGGTGTCATGCGCCATGGCCTGATTCTGTCAGCAGGTCCATCCGATGCGAGTAAAAAAGGTTGCGCATTTGACGTGAATGATTAGGCTCCCACGCAAGTCCAACGTGACAATCCCGCTGCCTCTGGCGTCCGGGGAACAACTGAAAACCCAAAAAAAAGATATGAAAAAACTGTTATCTCTCATTGCAATCGCGGTTCTCGCGATTAACGTGCAGGCCGGCGAATACCCGGACATCAGCATCGGCGACCTCGAAAAAGCCATCAAGGCCGGCAAGGTAGTCGTCATCGACGTGAACGGCGCGAAGTCTTTCACCAAACGCGGGCACATCCCCGGCGCGGTAGCCTTCAAAGACGCGAAAAACCTGGCCAAGCAATTGGAAAAATCCGATAAAGACACCCTCGTGGTGGCTTACTGCGGCGGCCCCAAGTGCAATGCTTACAAGCGTGGCGCATCGGTGGCAGCGGATCTCGGCTTCAAAAACGTGAAGCACCTTTCCGCGGGCATCTCCGGCTGGATCAAAGCCGGCAAAAAGCTCGAGAAGAACTAAAACTTTTTCGACAACAAAAAATCACAAGGCGCCTTCGGGCGCCTTTTTTATTGGGAACATTTGCGACGGAATGAGCGAAGCCTCCTCGCCCCATTTTTTCCACCAGTGATCCACAGAGGTACAGAGAGGTAGGGCGTGCTCTCCGAGCGCGCCAAGGCAGTTTCGGGGAAACCGCCGGGGAAACCGCCCTACCAAACCTTCGTCGCCGAAAGTATTCCCGCGATGGCACGCTTCTCGGCCGCGGGCAAATGCGCAGAGGCGGGATGCGGTTTGGCCGGATTCAATGCCTCGCGAAGACTGGCGAAGACTTGCTGCTTCAATGGCGCAGGCAATCCAGTAAAGGCGGCGCTGTGGATCATGTAGCTGCAGCGGTGTTTGAACATTCGTGTGCGCAGTTCGAAATCACGCAGGGACAAGCCGGCATTCGTCCGGCGCGCTCGTTTGGCAAAATCCATTTTCAACAACGCATTGCCCTCGATGCCACCGGTTGGGAATTTCGCTTCGTTTGCGAATAATAAATAGCGCGTGAGCAGCGTCGCGTGTTTGGCAATCACCGCCTTGGCATCGCCCGCGACCAAGGCGGCGCGGGTGTCGTAGGTTGCCTTGATGGCGCGGTTGACGAAGCCGATTTGGTGCTCGTGCAGCAAATGCGCGAGCACATCGCTGGTGGGCACGGGATAGGTTTCCCAACGGAATTGTTTGCCCGGCGGATTGGCGTATTTTTTAAGGCCCTCGGGCGAGAGCGTCCCGACCAAGTTTCCCCAATGTTGAGCGATGCCGTGTTTGCCGGTGAGATGCCAACCGCCGAAACGATCCTTGAGCGGAATGCTGTGGCCGGTAAGATCCCCGTGAAATGATTCGAGACTGCCACCGCCGGGCCCGGGCACGACGGATTTTAACAGCAAGCCCGGCACGCGTCCGTTTTCGGATTCCGCGTGGCAATTGAAACAACGCGCGCTGCGTTCAATGCGAATCGGCGCGGGGCCTCGCGGGATGTCGAAGATATAAAAGATGCCTCCAAGCGCGGGATCGATGGACGCAATCTCAATTTGCCCGCGCGGCACCCAGCCGACGTAAACGTCCTCATTAAAATAAAGCGCGCGCGGATTGCGCGGCGAGATGCGGCTAAGCTGCAAACTGGTGGTGGAATACACGAGCGTCTGCGTGGCAGGCGAAATCTCCAGCGCTTTCAATAGGCTGACGACAAACGCCTTTTCGCTGGAACGATCCAGCGGCACTTTGCCAGTTTCCAGAGCGGCTTTGATCTTGGTGAACCGATCCTGCGGCGCGCGCTGCCAATAATTGTGCGGCGGCTTCTCAAAATCACGCAGGCGCTTAGCCGCTTCGGCCACGGGAACGGCCAGCATCAGAGCAAACAACATCAAACATCCGCGATTCATTGTTTTTTGGACGCCAAACAGTGCTGGCGATTCGCGGGGATTGTGCCAGACTTCCCCGCACGTTCACAAGCGCCATGAAAAACTTTCTACTAATTCTTCCGCTCCTCGCCCTCGGCTGCCAAAGCGCCCCGCAACGGCCACTCGAGTTTACCACCATGATCGCTCATTGGGCGAACTACGCGCACGCGGATTATCTCCCCTTCGTGAAGGAAGCGCAGCCTGAACTTGCGCAGGTTGGATTTTATGGCGGCCATTACTGGAGCCTTGCGCACACAAAACACGGTGGCGGCTATCCCGCGCATTTCCCGAAAGTGGGCCTCGCGGAAAACCGCTCATGGCTCGCCCAGCGCAACCGCGATTTACACAAACTAGATGTGCTGGTCATCGGCCATTTCAATATTGAATTTCTCGTGGGCGAACCGAAAGGCAAAGACGGCCCGCGCGGGTTTTTCAAATTTTACAACGAGCTATGGGACGAAAAAATCCTTGGCCCCAAGCCGGTGAAGGATCCGATGGACTTGTTAGAAAAAAACGCCGACGGCTCACCGCGCATCAACAACAGCTACTCCATCGGCGGTATGAAAGAATACTGGGCGTGCCTGAACAACCCGCACTGGCGCACGGTCCTTAAGGCCTGGGCGCGGCACGGCATTCGCGCGGGCCTGGATGGTTTTATGATCAATTATTTTTATCGCCACAACTGCTTGTGCAAACATTGCCAGCACGAATTTCGCGAATACCTCGGCAACCGCTTCACGGCGACGGAGTTAAAAACAAAATTCAATATTCAAAAACTCGCCACCCACAAGTTTACCGAAATCGGCGCGTGGCACGACCCCGCCAAGAGCACGCTCTTCAAACGCGAGCAACTGCGCTTTTCGCAAATCGCCACCAAGGAATGTTTCGACGAAGTGTTTGTGAATTACGGACGCTCAATCAAGCCCGGGCTGATTGTCGGCCAATGGAATCACCTCGGCCGCTTCGGGCAAATCAATGGCGACGAGCGCTGCCTCTTACCCAAGGAATTATGGGCGAAAGACGAAGATTACCTTTGGTACAGCACCGGCGGCTCCTCATTTTATACCGACCTCAAAAACGGCTTTCTCGGTGAAGGCACATTGCAAGCACGATACATTCGCGGTGCGACCGGCGGCAAACCCTTTACCCTCGGCAAATACGAAAGCACCCGCACCCGCGCGGCCATCGCCGAACTCATCGCCAACGGCGGCGCGCCGATGGGTTTTTACACCCGATTCACCAACGCGGACGCGCGCAAGATTATCACGCAATATTACCAATTCATCCGTCGTAACGCCGATATTTATAAAGGCAACCAAACCGCCGCCGCAAGCGTGCTGCTCTTCCCGCGCAAAGCCGTCCACGCGGGCAACGTGGCCGATGTGCAAAAATTCCTGAAGCTCGGCGATTCATTGCTGAACCGACACATCCTTTTCGACGTGCTACCCGACGACCTCGCCTCCACCGAGCGCCTCGCGGATTATCAAACAGTTTATCGCGTCAGCGGCAAAACGCCGACCGCATCGAGCCGATTCAAAATCACCGCGCCCACCACCGTTCGCGCCTCGCTCAGCCGACCCGCAAAAGGCGACAAATTGCATATGCATTTTGTGAATTACAATCGCACCGAGCCCGCCAAACCGAAAAGCGCTGGAAGCGGCATCCACGACGAAAAACCCATCGTCGTCGAAGGAGTACGATGTTCCATTCAAATGCCGGAAGGAAAGAAGCTAAAACGCATTCGCTTTCTCACGCCGGAAAACAACAAAGCGATTGAACTTCGTGGCACTTCCTCGGGAAACCAAATACAAATAAACGTCCCCAAATTTCTCGTGTACGGCGTGGTGGAACTGGATTTTGAATAATGGGTGGGACGAGCCTCCCCCTATTTCAGCGCCTCGATTTGTGGCAAATCAAAATGCTCAAGCAGTCCGTGGCACATCATTTCAGGGAAATGATTGGCGCCTTTGTTGGCGGTGATCATTTCTTTGAGGCTCTTCATCGGATTATCCAATTCAAGGGAGGCGATGGCTTCAGTTTGCACTGCCGCCAACCGCGCGGCCACGCTGAGCCGAGGGCCGATTGAATTGAGATTCACTTCACCGTCGAATTCGTTTTTAGCCCAGTTGGCAAGAGCAACGATCTGGCCGGATTGAACGCCGAGGGCGCGCTCGCCGACGGCGTGCATCAAAATCACGTGGAGGAAATCGCGGCTTTTGATTTTGGATTCGCCGAAGAAAAACGGGTCGAAAGCAACGACGCGTTGGCCGGTGGCGAGCAGTTCCTTCACGCGGGCGGTTTGGGTTTTGCGGCCGGTGTCGGAAATCAATAGCGTGGTGCCTTTGGGATTGGCCGGCGCGAAGACGGTTCCGGGAATTGTCCAGTCATTGGCGATTTGGAATTGGTAGTGCGCTACCCCGTCGAGGGCGTTTTCGCCATCGATTTTCATGGCCTTGGTTTTGTAGTTTTTGGCGTGAACGATTGTTAACAGCTTGGCGCGGCGGGCTTTTTTGCTGCCCTCTTGGGGTCGAGGCAGGTTTTTGATTAAGCCCAGCGCGAGGGTGTTAAAGGTGTGGTTGTCCTTCGGCAAAGGGACGATGAGTTCGTCGTAGGTTTTGATTTCTTTTTCACTGGGGATTTCGTTGCGGGGATATTGTTTGTCACCGGGATAAAACACGTCGCCGATGAAGCGATAAAGTTGCTGGCGATTGTCCACGCCGAAGTTGTGGGTGCCGGGTTTGAAGTTGATGTGCGTGCGCAGGAAATCGCGGCGGCCATGCAGGCTAAAGATGGGCGCGGCGGCATCGACGAGCGGCGGCAACGCGTGGCCGGCGGTGAAACAGCAGGCGTCGTAAGCGTTGTTGGTGAGCAGCACGGCGCGGTTGCCGAGCATCGCGGTGAAGTGCGTGTAGTCGGCGTAGAGGGCGAGATCGTTGGGGGTTTGCTCGGAATCACCGAGGTCCTTGCCGTGGCGCGCGCGGGTTTTGAAGCTGGAATAGCCGGCCACAGGATTGGCAAGCGTGACGCGTTCATCGAGTGAACTGATAAAAATCGTCTGCCAACCGCCACCCGAAAGGCCCGCCACCGCCACGCGTTTGGGGTCGGCACTGGGATGGGCGAGCAACACGTCGAGGCCCTTGCTCATATTGAGATAAAACGGCGCGATACCCGATGAGCCGCAGAGGTCGAGCTGGTTCATTTGATAATGCCCCATCCGATTGGCGAATTGGCCCATGCCGATCCATTCCACATTTAGCACAATCATCCCGCGCTTCACGAGGTTGATGCAGCGGAGTTGTTTGTAGTCCGTCGCCTTGCCGGTGCGCGCGTGGCCGTTGACATTCATCACCACGGGCACTTTGCCCTTGAGCTCGAACGGCTCGTAAAGAAGCGCTGGAATCCACCAGCCGGGCAATGCCTCAAATTTCAGTTTTCTGATGCGATAGCCGGGAAAATTTTCAATGGTTTCGCCCCATTCCACTTTCAGCGGCGTTTGGCGCCAAGCCGCCGCGCTGCCGCGGAAGATAACTTTGTCGAGGACGTCCTTGCGCATTTGAGCGGCCTTGGTTTTCCATTCGGCGGCGGTGCGAACGCGGGGCATTTCGGGCACGCGGGTTTCGTTGAAGACACGGACTTCTTCCAACGCAAGGTCGGGGCCAATGATTTTTTCACTGAGCGCGGCGGCGATTTGTTTTTCGTCAAGCGGAGCGGGATTGGCAATCAAAGCAGGCTGCGCCATCAAGAGCGAGGCGCGGCTGCCGGGGGAGACGCAGAGTTCGCACAGCGGCTCGGCGGTTTTGGATTGCACCGGTTCCACGTGTTTAATTTGAGTGGCTTTCCAGCCCCAACCGCCCAGCGCGACCAAGGCTGCGATGCCAAAAATAAGTACTGCTTTCATCCCAATGTGTGCTGTTGAATTGGCTGCCAATTTACCGCCAGCAGTGTGGCTTCACAAGAAAAAGCTTTGATTTTAGTGTCGAAAAGCTGTTTAACTCGCCGTTCCCCCGCGCTGTGTTGCGGCTGTATCCATGAGCGAAGAGCCAGTTTATTATTTCGATAACAACGCCACCACGCGTGTCGCGCCGGAGGTGTTGGAGACGATGCTGCCGTTTCTCACGGAGCAATGGGGTAACCCTTCCAGCGCGTATACGTTTGGCAATCGCCTCGTGGGGGCGGTGGAGGCCGCGCGCGAACAGGTGGCGGCGCTGATCAATGCCGATCCGCACGAAATCATTTTCACCAGTTGCGGCACCGAGAGTAGCAATGCCGCGCTCAATAGCGCGTTGCTCACGCGACCGGGCAAGCGACACCTTGTCACCACGGCGGTGGAGCATTCGGCCAATATTAAATTTTGCCAGGCCTTTGAAAAACGCGGCGGCGAAGTCACGTGGCTGCCGGTGGATCGCGCGGGCCAACTGGATGTGCACGAACTGCACGAAGCCATTCGCGAAGACACGGCAGCCGTCACGGTGATGCTGGCTAACAACGAGACAGGCGTGATTTTTCCGATCGAAGAAATCGCCGCGATGTGTCGTGCCAAGAATGTGCTGTTCCATACCGACGCCGTGCAGACGCCCGGCAAATTGAAGCTCGATGTGAAATCGATGGGCGTGGATTTCCTTTCGCTCTCGGCCCATAAACTCCACGCGCCCAAAGGCATCGGATTATTGTACGTGCGGCGAGGCACGCCGTGGCAACCGTACGTGATGGGTGGCGGTCAGGAAAGCGGCCGACGCGGCGGCACAGAAAACGTCGCGCAAATCGCCGCCTTCGGTCGCGCAGCTGAGTTGGCGATGGCAGGCTTGGAAAAGGACGCCGCGCGCATCCGCGCACTGCGCGATCGGATGGAGGAAGGCATTATGAGCAGCATCGAAGGGGTCACGCGCAATGGCGCGCGGGAACCGCGTTTGCTGAACACCAGCAACTTGAGTTTTGCTAATTGCGAAGCGGAGGCAATTTTGTTGCTGCTCGATCGCGAAGGCATTTGCGCCAGCAGCGGCTCGGCGTGCACCACCGGTTCGCTGGCGCCGAGCCACGTTTTGACGGCGATGGGCGTTTCGCCCGAACACGCGCTCGGCTCGGTGCGACTGAGCCTCAGCCATTACTCCACCGATGCGGAAGTCGATTTTCTGCTAGAAAAACTACCCGGAATGATTGCCAAACTACGCGGCGCTTCCCCGCGCTCGATGGAGCCCACCGCGCAATCCGCCCGATCTTAGCCCGAACAAAAACCTGGTTTTTCTTTGTAACGCTTCGCAACATAAAACGTCATAAAGACGGAAATAATTTTATGAAAACAGTTGTAGCCATCATTGCAGCCATGCTCGTGAGTTCAGCGATTACTTTCGTTGTCACCAGCTCATCCAAACAATCCAATGTCCAAGAGCGAAAGGACTCGGAGAAAAACGCCCACGGAGAAGAATTGGTTAAACTCCGCAAAAAAGTGCAGGAATTGGAGACCGCAGCCAAATCGCAGGCCGCTATTGTACTCAAGGAATCCAACATTCAAGTGCCCGGCGTGGTTACTGATCCGGCGGATCTCATCGACCAACTTTCAGCCGATGGCACCACCGGAGCAGACGTGGAATCACAGAAGCGAGTGATCCATTATTTTGAAAGCCTCGTGGATGCCGGAGAAACCTCGTTGCCCGCCATCTCTGATTTTATGAATCAACGATTGGACAGAGAATTTGGCCGCCCCAGCTTCCGCCAACAGCTCAATATCACCAACGCACAAATGGAGGAAATGAAAGCCTTCGGGGAAAAACAAAGGGATGAAATTCGCGCCAAGATGGGTGAAATAATGGGCAATCAGGAACTGACCCGCGACGAACGCCGCGATAAAATTCGGGAAATCTTCACCGGCGGTGCCGAAAAATTTATGGGACTGATGACCGACGAACAAAAAGCTCAACTGGAACAAATGGGAGGAGATCAAGGCGACCGTATCCGGATGATGATGCGCGGCTTCGGCGGTGACCGAGGAGGCTGGGGCGGTGGCGGTGGCGGAGGTGATCGCGGCGGACGAACATTCGGTGGCGACCGCGGGGGGCGTTAGGCCAACGACCAAGCCAATCAATCTGAAACTCAAATCACGAATCCAATACAATGAAACATACGCTTAATATCCTAATTATCCTGATGCTCACCGGAGTTGTCTCCGCTCAACCCGGCGGCGGCCGCCCAGGCGGTGGACGCCCCGGCGGCGAACGGCCCGGAGGCGAGCGCCCCAGTCGTCCCGGCGAACCCCAACGCGTGATGCCCATTTCCCTGCGCATCGGCCTCATCGAAACCCTGGGCCGCATTGGCGGTGCGGATGCCGAAGCGATCCTCGTGAGAACCCTCAAGCAAACACAGGTTGGCGTTGAAGTATCGCTCATCGACCGCCAGCTCACCAAGCTGGCCGACGGCGCAGAACATCCGTACAAAGACAAAGTACTCAGCGCGGCCAAATACATACTCCGAAATCCGCCTGACGCGGCCAACGATATCCCCGGCCAACTCGATATGCGCGCCGTGGGTGCTCTGTGGGATATTTTAGTGCGCTACAAAGACACCACCTTCAAGGATGATGCCGAGAAAATGCTTGTCACCGAAGAAGGCCTCAACCGCCGCGCGCTTGACTACCTCACCCGCGTGCTCGAAGCGCAGTCGGTACCCATCCTTGCCACCGCTTATTATGATGCCAATATTAAGGATAGCACCAAGAATGATCTGTGGGGACGCATCAACGATTACCTCGACGAATCCCCCGCAGCCGGCACGGTGATGGTGGATCGCTTCAAGGACGGCCTGCAAAAAATGGCCACCGAAGCGGCCGAAAAAGCCAAACGCGATGCCGAGCGCGCCGCAGGCGGCAACACCCAAGGCGGCGGAAACCGCGGCGGATTTGATTTCCGTAGCATGATGGGTGGCGGCAGAGGCGGGGGCGCACGCAATGAACTGGTGCGCGACCTCACCCGGCTAGGCGAAGGCAAAGACCTTACCGCCGAAGCCATTAACAACCGCCGCGGCATTCTCACGAGCATCAAGGCCACCACCAATGATGAGAACTTTCAAACCATGTTTGTCTCCGTTGAAAAACGCCTCGATGAACTCGCCAACCCCACCGAGGAAACCAGCAGCCGATTCCGCATCAGCGACCCGCAGGAAGCCGCCCGCCGCGAAGAAATGCGCAAGCGCCTCGAAACCTTACGCAATGGCGGAGGCGGTGGTGGCGAAGGCAGACCCACTGCACCGCGCACACCCGGCGGAGGAAACTAAGCCAGCTCAAACCCCACATTCATTTCACAGCGCCCCACAGAAACGTGGGGCGTTTTTTTGTGGCCAAACCGTTAGGGCATCGGCCGATCGTCCAGCCGCCGCTGCAGGCAAACCACATCCCGCCATTCGCCAAACTTGCAGCCCGCCTCTGGAAACACCCCCGCCTGTGTGAAGCCGTGTTGCGCGTGCAGTTGCAGGCTCGGTTCATTGCCCGCATCAATCGTCGCCAGCACCACGTGCAGCTGCCGCGCGCGCCCCGCCTCCATCAACTTACCCAATAACCGGCCGCCGATGCCCTGCCGCCGATGCCGCTCCGCCACGTACACCGCCACCGCGCCGGTGAAGCGAAATCCCATCCGCTCCTGATGCGGCCCCAGCGAGCCCCAGCCCACAATCACTCCGTTTGATTCCGCCACCAAAACGGGAAAATTGCGCCCCGAAAAATGATCAAACCATTCCTCCCGTTGCGCCAGCGTGTGCGGCACGTCTTCATACGCCGACGCCGGCTCGCGCACGGCGGCATTATAAATCACCAAAATCCCCGGCACATCCTCGCGCAACGCCGGCCGAATTTTTACAGCATCGCTCACCCACGCAAGAAACCACACGGCCCCAATCGGCACGAGCCTTTTTGCTGTAGCCCGTGCCGGTGGCACGGGCCCCCGGCCCACCGGGCCGGGCTACAAAAAACCAAAGCGCCAGAACCTCGGGAGGGCGATGGTTTTTGCCAGTTTGACTCCCTGCACTTTTCCGCTATCCTCCGCGCCCCAATTCAATCAATGAGCAAACGCAAATACAATGTAGCCGTCGTGGGCGTGACCGGTGCCGTGGGGCAGGCGATGCTGCGCGTACTGGAGGCGCGACGCTTCCCCGTGGACCAACTCGTACCGCTCGCTTCCAAGCGCAGTGCCGGCAAGCGCGTGCGTTTCAACGGCAAACAAATTACCGTGCGCGAACTCACGCACAATTCGTTTGATGGCGTGGACATCGCACTCTTCAGTGCCGGCGGCGACATCAGCAACAAGTTTGCGCCCGCGGCCGTAAAAGCCGGCGCGGTGGTGGTGGATAATTCCAGCGCCTTCCGAATGGAAAAAAATGTGCCGCTCGTGGTGCCGGAAATCAATGGCGCGGATGTGCCCAAACATCACGGCATCATCGCCAATCCCAACTGCAGCACCATTGTCACGCTGATGGCGTTGCATCCGTTGCACGCGGCGTTTGGCGTGAAGCGGATTTTTGCGGCCACCTATCAGGCCGTGTCGGGCAGCGGTGCGCAGGGGATTGTGGAATTGGAATCGCAGGTGAAAGACCTCGCGCGCGGACGCAAAATTTCAAAATCAGTTTACCCTCACCAAATTGCCTTCAACGCCCTGCCCCACGTGGATGCCTTTCTCCCAAACGGCTACACAAAGGAAGAAATGAAACTCGAAAATGAAGGCCGTAAAATTTTGCATCACGCACGGTTCAAAGCCAGCACCACCTGCGTGCGCGTGCCGGTGTACCGCGCGCATTCCATTGCGGTGAACGCGGAGTTCGACAAACCCGTCACTGTAGCCGCAGCGCGCCGGGTTTTAACCAAAGCCCCGGGACTGGAACTGATCGATGACGTATCCAAAAACATTTACCCGCTGGCGCTGGAATGTGCTGAAAAAGACAACTGCGCCGTGGGCCGCATCCGCAAAGATTGCGCCATGAAAAACGGCCTGAGTTTTTGGGTCGTTGGGGATCAAATCCTCAAAGGCGCCGCGCTCAACGCGGTGCAAATTGCGGAGGAACTCGTTTAACGCACCTGCGCTATTGAAGCGGCCCCACCGGATTGGGCTTCCGCTCCACCCTTGGAGGAGGATTCAGCGGAACTGCTGGAACTTGAGTTCCCTTTTGAACCCCCTTTAAAACTCCCTTCATTGCCTGTTCCTTCTTTGGCCTTTTTTGTGCCACGCTCAAAACGCTTATGCGCGTGTGTATTGATGGCCGGGGCTCTGCTGCCCGATGTAAAACGTGCCACGGGTTGGCGCATCCTCAGAGAATAACGCATGCTTTGGCCCACGGTGCGGGCGGCGCGAGTGCCAACTATGGCTCCGCGGCGAGCACTGGATACAGCCACTCTTGACTGCCTGCCACGCACGACCGCATTGATCGCGCTGCGCGGTTGGGTGTTCACGACCACCTTGGTATTGGTTTTCTGCTGTTGCTTTTTCTGAGTGGTTTGCTGGGTTTGAGTTATCACTTTGGATTGAGTCGCGTTACTGGATTTGCCTTGGGTTTTACCCAGACCCGCTTCGCTGGCCCCCACTGAAGTTTTCACAGGATCGTTTTTGGATTTACTGCTCGACTGCTGCTTTGAAACCAACGAGCCTGACGTGCCGTTCATCTGGGTGGCGCTCCCACCGGAGGTCACCATTTTGCCACCGGAACTCGAACTGCCGCCCGAAGACACCGCTGCGCGGCCCAACTCCACGATGCCAAATACCAACATCGAAAAAACAACGATGCCAATCATCATCGGAGGAAATCTTTCTTCAATAAGCTTTCTCACTGCGTTCAAACTACCTGAATTGGACGGTTTGTAAAGCTTCTGTCCCTATAAAAAGAAGAGATTTTTTGCCAACACACAATTCCAAGGAAAAACACCTTTTTTTCGACTCATGTAACCTCACCGGCCCGTTATCCGTATTAAAAGCTGGGACACCCTATGAATTTCAGCCTAACCATTTTGCTGCTGCTAATCACCCCCGCGCCCGCAAAGGTGGCGGATACCGGCTTGGCGCTGCCGGATTTACGCGGGCGCGAGATCACGCCATTGCGTGCGCCGGGCAAAAAAAACAAGCAGCCCGCCGTGCTTGTGTTCACCACCCCCGATTGTCCGGTGGCCAATAAAATGGTGCCGGAGATTCGGCGCATCGCAAAAGATTTTAATGGGCGCGCACAATTCACGCTGGTGTATGTGGATCCTGAGTCCACTCCCAAAACACTCGAGCAACATCAAACTGATTTTGCGTTGGGCAACATCGCCGGCGTGCACGATCGCCAACACCGGCTCGTGCGCACGGTAGGTGCCACGGTAACGCCCGAGGTGGTGGTGGTGCTGCCCGATGGCGCCATTGCCTATCGCGGGCGCATCAATAATTTTTATGAGGACTTCGGCAAACCACGCCGGGTGATCACCCAACACGACCTGCGCGATGCCCTCACCGCCGTGCTCGCCGGACGGCCCGCACCCAAGCCGCGCGGCGAATGCATCGGCTGTTTCATTCCCAAACTAAAGCGCCAATAAAATGAAAACCACCTTGTTCAAATTGATTGCACTCACCAGCCTCGCCGCATTGCCGGCGCGGGCGGAAGTGACTTTCACCCAAGACGTCGCGCCGATTATTTTTAATAATTGCACTTCCTGCCATCGGGCCGGCGAGGCGGCGCCGTTTGAGTTGATCAACTTCAACGACGTACGCAAACGCGGGCGGTTGATTGCGCGCGTCACCGAAGACCGCGTGATGCCGCCTTGGCACGCGAAGAAAAGTTCATTTGCCTTTCACGGCGACCGACGGCTTTCGGACAAACAAATCAAAACCATCAGCCAATGGGTGGAGGCGGGGATGCCCGAAGGCGATGCGGCGCAGTTGCCACCCTTGCCCAAGTTCACCGCCGGTTGGCAGCTGGGCAAGCCGGATCTCATTGTGAAAATGACCGAACCCTTTTCCGTGCCGGCCGAGGGCCGCGATATTTATCGCAGCTTCGTCGTGCCGCTGAATTTGCCGAATGATAAATGGCTTAAGGCCGTGGAGTTCCGGCCCGGCGCGCGGGCGGTGGTGCATCACTGTTTGTTTTCGTATGACACCACCGGCGAGGCGCGCCAACTGGATGCCGCGGACCGTCAACCGGGTTTTCGCCGCATGCGCAGGCAGGGGCGCGGTGTGGGCTCGCTGGGCGGCTGGGCGGTGGGCGGGCAGCCGCGTCCGTTGCCGGCGGATCTTGCGTGGCATCTGCCCAAAACCGCAGACTTGGTTTTGAATATGCACTACCATCCCAGCGGTAAACCCGAGATGGACCAATCCACGATCGGATTTTATTTTACGGACAAGCCGCCACGCACGGCGTTCACAGGCGTGCAATTGCCACCGGCATTTGGCGCGCTCTCGGGCGTCGATATTCCACCCGGCGATAAGGCGTACAAGGTGACCGACAGCTTCACGCTGCCCATCGCGGTGGAGGCCTTTGCCATCAGCGCACACGCGCATTATCTCGGCAAACATCTTCAGATGACCGCCACCTTGCCGACCGGTAAACAATTGGATTTGCTGAACATCCCCGACTGGGATTTTTCGTGGCAGGAACAATATCAATTTAAAGAATTCATTCAGCTCCCCAAAGGCACGCGATTGGATTCCACGGTGATTTGGGATAATTCCGCCGCCAACCCGAACAATCCCAGCGTGCCACCGTCGCGCGTGCGATGGGGCGTGGAGAGCGACGACGAAATGGGCTGCCTCACCCTCCTCTGCCGCCCCGCACCGGGCGAGCGTTATGCGACCTTGACCTCCGCGTACTTCCGGCACTTCGCCGAGGTGCGCACCCGCACAGCGCGCGAAATGGCCGCACGCGCACAGGGGCCCAACGGCGATCGTATACTCGATGCGTTCCTGCGCCGCAATGATCGCAACCGCAACGGCAAAATCGATTTGAACGAAGCCCCGCGCTGGTTACAACCGGCGTTTGACCGGGCTGACAAAAATAAAGATAAAGCGCTCGATGCCGCTGAATTAAAAGCGGCCCGCGATCGTTTAAGAATAAATCAATGAAACAACTCATCGCCATCTTCGCCGCCGCATTGGTGGGCGGCGCCGCCACGTTTGTCATTACCTCGGGCAACGACACACCCGCGCGTGCCGACCACGAAAACTTCGCGATCCACGACGAAAAACTCGCCGAACTGCGCCGCGAAAATCAAGCTCTCAAAGCGCGCCGCAACATCCCGGAGATCATCGAAATTGAAGCGCCCCCCGTAACGCCGGAAGCGCCCATAACGGATGCCACGTTTTATTTGGACAAACTCAAGGAACTCAAACCCGACGACGGCCGCACCAAACGCCGCGCAGTACATTACTTTGAATCGTTGGTGGATTTGGACGACACCGCGCTGCCGCCCATCGGGGAGTTCCTCGCCGCCAGTCAGGATTTGGAATTTCTAATGCCAGCGGAGCCGCGCCCCGAACCGCGCAATGAAGACGAAGCCCGCCGCCGCAAATGGCGCGAAGGTGAGGCCGGCCGTTACTTCCGCCCCTTTCCGAAACCGGATAATTCCTTCCCGCCCACGCTAAGGCTTGGCCTTTTGGAAACCATCGCCCACATCGGCGGCAACTCCGCCGAGACGTTGCTGCTTAAGGTGCTGGAAAAAACCCTGCGAGGCGTGGAGGTCGCTTACCTCGAAATTGCCCTGCAGGAAATCGCCCCGGATCAATACCTCGACCGCATCCTCGCCGTCACCCGCGCCATCCTCGCCAATCCGCCCGCGGTGGCCGAGGACGCCGGCGAATTGGACCGCCGCACCAAGGGTTATCTTTATTCCATTCTCGTGAAACACAACGACCGCATTTTTGTGGATACCGCTAAAGGGTTGCTCATTACCGAGGATGGCTCGCTCGATGGCTACGCGCTTTCGTACCTGCGCCAAGTGCTCGGCGTGGACGCCATGCCCATTTTGCTTGCGGCCTACAAAGATCCGCGCATCACCAATGAATTTCACAAAGCCGCCCTGCGCGATGCCGCCCTGCGCTTCATCGGCACCAGCGCCGAGGCCGATGCCATTTTTCACGAGAGCGTGAAGGAAGGCCTCGCCAAAGTGAAGAAGGGCGATATGTTTGACTTCAAACGCTACGAGCACATCGCCCAACCACTCGGCGCGTTGATGCGCGATGTGCACGAGCAACCCGTGCACGTCATCACCGCCCGCCGCAAACTGCTCGGCGATGTGCGCAAACAATCCAGTGACATCCTCCTGCAATTCGGTTTCTCCGCTATGGACAAACGACTCGGCGAAGAACAAAAACGCAGGCAATCCGGAGACCCCAAATAATGAAACAAATCATCGCCATCCTCGTCGCCACCTTCGTGGGCGCCGCCGCCACATTCATCCTCAAATCCCCTGCCGCCACCTCAGCCGGATTTGACGCGGAAAAGGAAAAACTAAAAGAACAAATCGCCCGGCTACGCGGTGAACTCAAAAATACCGATGCCCAAGGCAACCGCATCACCACGGTTGAAACAGAAAAAGTCATCACCGTCACGGCCCGAATCCAGCCGGAGGAAATTTTGGAGGAACTCAAAACCATGCGCCCCGGCGATGAGAACCGCCAACAAACGATGCGCCGCGTCATCCATTATATGGTGGGCCTCACCGATGCCGGCGAAGCCGCCTTTCCGGCGATCAAAGCATTTTTGTTGCAGGAAAATCCCGTGGACATCGAATACGAATCCAACGCCATCGCCTTCGACCGCGAACAAGCCGCCGCCGCCGCTGCCAAGGCCAAAGGCGAGGACGCCACGCAAGGCCGCATCAGCGGCTTTGTACGATCGGGCTTTGGCACCTATTTCATGTCTCGCGAACTCCTCAAACAAACCCGCCAACTCGCTCCGCGATCATTGCGCCTCGGCCTGTTGGACGTCGTGGCCGACATCGGCGGCAACCCAGCCGAGGCCATTCTCGCCAATGTACTCGCCAAAACCGGCCGAGGCCTTGAGGTGGCTTACCTCGACGGCTTGCTCGAAAAAATCGCCGGCGATGCCTATCGCGATCAAGTGCTCGAGACCGCCCATTTGCTCCTCAAACATTCCCCCAGCGGCGATGCCGCCAGCCTTTTCGACGAAACCTCACGCGCCTATCTCTTTGCCCTGTTGGTAAAATACCGCGACGCCACCTTCGTCGACATCGCTAAAACCCAAATCATCACCGCCGATGGCCGCGTCGATGGCGCCGTCGTCCACTACCTCACCTCCGTCCTCGGCGAAAAAGCCGTTCCGCTTTTGTACGCAAAAATAAACGACAAAAGCCTCACCGATAACGGCGACAAAATGGCCCTCGGCGATGCCATCCTCAAACACGTCGGCACCAACGCCGACAGCGACAAATTTTTCGCCGAAGTCATCACCGACGAAAAACTAGGCACCATTCGTTTCATGGCACTGGGCCACCTTATGGGTGGCGACAACTCCGAGCAAACCCTCCGCAACCGCCAAAAACTCATCCAATCCATCCAAGCCGATTCCAAAGACGAAGGCCTCAACCGAATGCTCGAAGGCACAAACAACCGCATCGAAGTCATGCTAGACCCCACCAAAGCCGGCACCCTAAACACCGGCGGCGGCCCCGCCGGTTTGCTCGAACTCTTCAACCCCGGCAACAAATAACTCGACCAGTAACGCAGATCAAAATCTGCACCAATTTCGTTTTTGTGATTTGCAGTCGGCAGCGGAATAGCTAAAATATCGGCGTTCACAACATCCTTCATCCAATGAAAAATCTATTTGCACTTCTTTTCGCATCCACACTGATCGCCTTCCAAATTCAAGCCCAGCTGGATCACATTGTATACGAAGCCAAATCCGGCCCCGGCAACGGGAAACACTTGGTTTTCCTGACTGGCGACGAGGAATACCGGGGCGAGGAAGGCCTGCCGATGATGGCTAAGATTCTCAGTCAGCGTCACGGATTCAAGTGTACCGTGCTCTTTTCATTGAATGACAAAGGCGAAATTGATCCCAATAATCAGAAAAGCCTTTCTCACCCGGAAGCGTTGGATTCCGCTGATGCCATCATCATGCTGTTGCGTTTCCGCACGTGGGATGAGGCAACCTACAAGCATTTTGACAATGCCTGCAATCGGGGCGTGCCGATCATCGGCCTACGCACCAGCACCCACGCGTTCCGGGGCAAACTCGGCGGCTTTGGCAAACGTGTCCTGGGCGAAGGCTGGGTGAGTCACTGGGGCGGTCACAAACGTGAGGCCTGCCGCGGTGTGATTGAACCCTCCGAGAAGAACAACCCCATCTTCAATGGCGTCACCGACGTATTTGCTGACTCCGATGTTTACGAAGCCTACCCGGCTCAGGACGCGAAAATCCTCATGCGAGGCTTGGTGCTGGAAAACATGAAACCCGATTCAAAGCCGTCCACCCGCACGAAGAAGAACCGTAAGCTCAAACAAGAATCCGGCATCAACGATCCCGCCATGCCCGTGGCTTGGACGCGCAACTATCAGTGGCCGTCGGGTAAAATCAGCAAAATTTTCTGCTCCACCATGGGTGCGGCCACAGATCTGCAAAGCGAAGGGCTGCGCCGGTTAATCGTCAATGCCGTTTACGCCGGCCTGGAAATAGACGTGCCAAAAAAGGCCAATGTGGACTACGTAGACCCCTATAAGCCACTCTTCTATGGGTTCAATAGTTTCCGCCGCGGCATCAAGCCCGCCGATCACGCGCTTGGAAAAATGCTTCCTGCCGGACAACAGAAGAAATAGTTGAATCTAAAAAATAAAACAGGTTGCCCAGAGCAGCCTTGTTTATTTCTTCTTCATTTCTTCTTCGAATCAGCCTTCTTTTCAAGTCTGCAAAGGGACACTTTCTTGTTCCAATGCACCGCTGCAACTTGGATGCCGTCAGGATGCAGATCCATCCCGCGGGCGGTGTCCTGCATTTTGAATTTGTGAAACGCCTTGTCCTCACCCGCGTTCCAAAATAGCAAATACCCGCCACTGCTGCCACCGGAGCAGCCCATCATAAATCCATCCGGATGAATTACGTTACGCCAGATGACGCCTTTCACACCGGTGGTGATGTGCTTCTTCACCACCTTTTGGCTGTCCCAATCAAAGCGCAAAACAATCGGTTCGTGCACTGCGCCCAGCGGATTGCTGCCTTTGTACAGCCCACCGGCAAGCAACTGCTTCTGATCCGCCGTGAGCGCGAGGCTGCGCACGCCGCCAAAGTGCACCTGCTGGCCGCTGTTGTAGGTGTGTAAATCTTTGGCATCGAATTTACGTACTTCCTTCGCACCGGCCACATCCCACTGGCGGATGTGGCCCATTAAATCCCCGCTGAGCAACTGCTTGCCATCGGGATGAAACATCACCGAATACACATCCAGCTCGTGCCCCGCCAATTCGGCCACAGGTTTGCCGTCGGCCATGTTCCAGATTTTCACCACCCGATCATTGCCGCCGCTGGCGAGCAACGCGCCGTCCGGGCTCACGGCGAGAGTGCGAATCCAACCTTTATGCGCGGTGACCTTGCGGATGGGTTCGGGCTTGTCCGTTGCCACCGGCCACCAGATGAGCGTGTCGTCAAATCCGCTGCTCACCAGCGCATTGCCGTCTTCAGAAAACTCCAACCCGCGCACCCACGAATCGTGCCCCTTGAAAATAGTTTTGCTGCCATCGGCAAGCTTCCAGCGAATGATGGCGCGATCCTCTGCGGTGGCAAAGAGAAATTGGCCGGAGGGATCGAATCGGCAATTGATCAACGGCGCGGTATGCGCCAGTGACTTGGCGAGGTGAACCTGTTTCGCGTCCGCCGCCATGGCCGCTATGCCAACAGTTCCTTGATCGGCTCGAAGGCGGGATCCGCCAGCGGGATTTTTTGGCCGCCGATTTTGAAATTCCGGCGCGGGTTGAGGCCTAATGCGCGCAGGTAGGTGTGGAATAAATGCCCCGCGTCCACCTGCCCGTCACTGACCGCCGTACCGTTTTTGTTGGTAGCACCGTGCACCGCGCCGCGAGCAATGCCCGCGCCGCCCATGCACACACTCCACGCATTGCCCCAGTGATCGCGCCCGTAGTATTTGTTGATACGCGGCGTGCGGCCAAATTCGCTGAGCACCACGATGAGGGTGTGTTCCAGCAACCCGCGCGCGGCGAGGTCGGCCACGAGCGTGGCAAAGGGCGCATCAAATTCACCGAGCTGTTCAAAATGAAAACTAAAATTCTCATTGTGCGTGTCGTAGTTGCTGTGCGTCACCTGTACGTAGGTGATGCCATTTTCCACCAACCGCCGCGCCAACAGGCAGTGCTCGCCGAATTGCGTTTTTCCGTAGCGCTCACGGTCCTTGTCTGATTCCTTGCTCAGATCAAACACATCGCGCTGGCGCATCAATTCCTGCGCCTGCTCGAAGCTTTGTACATACGCGTCCGTCTCCGCGGTGCGACGGCGTTGGGCAAATCGATCGTTGGCTTGCTTGCGAAATTGATTCTGATTTTTTGCCGCCGCCTCAGTCACGTCCTTCGGGCGCTCGGTATAGGCCGGCGGTTTGCCGCCTCCCAGTGAAATGCTCGCGTACTTGGGGCCGAGATATGCTGCGTCATTGTTGCGGCCGCCACTCCCGCCGCTGGTCACTTTGATGTGGCCGGGCAAAGTGATCGATTCATTATCCAACCCACGCGCCACCACCGCACCCAGCTCGGGATGTGTTTGGCCGGGAGCCCGGTGACGGCCAGTGAGCATCATATAAGTGCCCTTGCCGTGATCGCCATTGCGGGTGTTGATGCCGCGCGCCAGCGCGAGATGATGCATCACCTTCGCCGTATGCGGCAGGAGTTCGCTGATTCGGATGCCCGGCACGCTGGTGGGAATGGAACGGAACGGCCCGCCGGTGTCAGTGCCCGGTTTAGGATCCCAACTCTCAAGCTGACTCAAGCCGCCGGCCATGCGCACGACGATGACTCGCTTTTGATCCTTCGTCATCTTGGCCACCGCTTCGGGCGTAGCAAACGCGCCGAGCCCGCCCAACACGGCCCCGGCCCCGGTTGCCACCCCGCCGATAAATTGTCGACGGGCAATCAAGTGCTCCTCCGAGCCACACGCATAATTACAGTTCATCGCTGATTCCTTTCCAAAAAACTAAAAGACGGGCGGCTCGTTGACGACAAACCACTGCCTCTTGGACGCCTCTGAATGCGGGCGCATTCGATGCCCCATTCAATGCCGAAACCGAAACTCCGTTGAGGTCATCAACCCCCAGGCCATCTCGCGGATGGCATCGGAGCGGTTTTTGTTTTGAGCGGTGAGGTGTTGTGCCACGGCCGCAACTTCGGCGGATGTCGGGCGGCGGGTAAGTATGGAAAGATACAATTCCTCCGCCAGCATCTTGGGGTCCGTCAATTGATTGAGCCGCCCCGCCAGCGTGCCTGTCCAACTTCGCACCGTGCCCCCGTTGGCAAAGTAAAGAGCCTGGTCGGCCGTCGCATAAAAATCCGTCTGGACCTCGCCCGCCGCACCGCCGAAGAGTTTGATGAAAATTGCCGTGTTGCCTTTCAGCTTATCATAGATAAATTTTTCCACGTGCGTTGCTCGCACCAACCCCCGCGCGGGGTCTTCCTTTGCTCCCTCCTTCAACGGATTCTTTTTGTCAAAATCCGCGAGCGCCGCCGCGCGTTGGGTAGCCACCTGGCCGCTGGCGCGCAACATACTCCAGCACAGTTGTTCAGGCGTAAGATGCGCAAAACCGCCGACCCCAAAATTATTCGCCCACCGACGGCCCAATGTTTCCGTTGCCGCAGCCACCGCCGCACCGGCTTCGTTGGCGATCGCTTGCACATCAACCAATTCCGCGGCTAATTTCCCTGTGCGCTTTTGCGCCTCTGCCAACTTCGCTTCAGCGACTGCCACGGCGCGAGTAGCCGAATCGAGTTTCCCTTGGGCGGATTGTTCAGTTGCGACGCGCCCATTGACTTCCTGCTGCGCGCGGACCACATCCCGATCCACCAGCTTCTGTAACGCCTGCAACGTGGCAATGGCATCCCGCGAGCGGGCGACGGCATTTGTCACGGGAGCCTGCAATTCGGTGACGGTGGCGAGAAAGGGTTGAGTAACCAACGCGGCAGCTTCAGCGGCGAGCTTGGCACTCGAGATGGCATTGACCACGGCGGCGGCGGCGGTTTTGGCGTGGGCTTGTTTTTCGGAAAGTGTTTTTTGTGAGGCAGCCAAAACTTGAGCCGAGGCGGCGTGTTCCTTTTGCGCGGCAACGCGGGGAAATTGCAGTTGAGCTAAAACGATGCTGAGCGGTTCCTCCTCGGCTTTGGCAGCGGCTAATTGTTTCGCGGCATCATTTACTTTGGCGATTGCAGCGACTTGAACGTTTTGCGATCGGGCCAACTCGACCATGGCTTGCGCGTCCTCCAACCGACGAATGGCGCGAGCCTCAAGGTGCATTGCGCGTTCGCGACCGCGGGCGGCGGCCTGCCATGCACGGTCGAGTGACTGCACTTGCTTGTCGATCACTGCCCAATTGGCGCGGGAGGCATCACTGATTGTTTGGGCGGCATCCAATTTTTCGGCGGCCGTCTTGGCGGTGGCCGTTTTGGTGATAGTGTCTTTTTGCGCGGCAGCAACTTCGGCGGCCAGTTTATCGACCTTGGCTTTGAGTTTGGCGGCGGGGTCAGCCAATTCCTTGTCATCCTTGAATTCATCCGCCACGGCTTTGGCCTGTGCGGCAAGGGCAGCCACTTTTTTATGCGCGGCTTGTTTGTCGGTTAATTTTTTCTGTGCAGCTGCTAATGCTTTACCAGCTGCATCGCTGGATTTTTTGGCCGTGCTGACAGGGTTAAGGGTTTTGTCCAACACACCCTGCGCGGCATATCGTTTGCCTCGGGCGACGGCCAAGGCCTCGTATGCCTTGTCGAATGCGGCCTGCGCGATTTCGGTTCCGGCATTTAATTTTTTCTGTTCAGTTTCCAGCGTGGGAATCAGGGCTGTCGGTTTTATCTGCGCAGGCAAATCGAATTGGCGCTGATAAGTTTGCGACAAGGCCAATTCGCGCAGGAAAACGCGCACATCATAGTTATGGGCGGCAAATTCATCGGCCAATAATCCGAGCAATTCTGGGTGAGCCGAGGGGTTGCCGGTATGCAGTCCGTCACGCGGCTCCACCAGCGCGCGGCCCATCATATGGCCCCACAGGCGGTTGGCGATGTTACGGCCGAAGTACGGGCTTGCGGCGGCGTGTTTGGCGAGTTGGGCGCGGCGGCTGTATTTGGGAATGCCGCGGAGGTTTTTGTTCTTTGGATTAGGTGCCACCTGCCATTCGTCGCCGAGGGAAAAGACGGGTTCGGTAATTTCAAAATCTCCGGGGACGCGCGGACGCATGCCTCCGGAGATTTCGGTGAAGACGCTCTTGAATTTGGCTTCACCGGTGGCACGCTCGGCCAGCACGGCGGGTTTTTGGGCGTCGGGCCTAAACACAAAACTGCGGCTCACGAAGGCGTAGATTCCGAAGTAGTCGCGTTGATAATAATCGTCAATGTTCGGGTGGTCGTGGCATTGGGCGCACTGGAGGTCCATGCCGAAAAATTTGCGGGCGAGGTCGCGAGTCACGAGATTGGGTTCGGCTTCGCGATCAAGGATGAATTTGGCGGCGGCGTGCGGGATGCCCGTGCGATTTCCGTCGGTGCCGATGATTTCGCCGGCCATCGCATCCCAAGGTTTATTGGCAGCAAACGCGTCTCGCAAATAACCGCGCCATGCGGGGGTTTTCACATATTTATCCGCGCGGCGCTCCATGAGCATCACGTCGAACACCGTGGCCATATGACGGGCATATTCCGGCGAAGCCAGCAATGCATCAATGGCGGCGCGGCGTTTGGTGGCCGACGTGTCATCAATGAAATCGCGGGCCTCGGCGCTGGAGGGAATGCGGCCAGTGAGATCGAGGTGCAGTCGGCGGATGAATTCTCCATCACTCGCCTGCCCGGCCAGCGGGCCCACCTGCCCCGCCGCCACGTGGCGATCGATGCGCACGTGGAAGGGCAACCCATCCGCCGCCGTCGCGCCCCATACAGGCAGCAGGGTTACAATCAAAAATAATCGGGCTTTGTGCACGTTCATTGGATTGCCGTGCGGCACAGATATTCACTGAGGTTTGGGCGATTATACGGTGCGATTGAAAATCCAGCTGAATTCCCGCGACTCCGTCTTCGGCGCGCGGCGCAGACTTCGCTCGGCCAATTTTGCATAACGCGCGCCCAATCGGCATAAATAATCCTGCGCCTCGGCGGACTCACCGGTGAGGTCGGTTAAGTGTTCCACATTCCAACGGCGGACGAGGTGCTTCACAATCTCCGCGTAATGGTTTGCCGTGTACACCCCGAGTTGCTGGGCGACGGTTGAGAAACTTTCGAACAAGCCGGGGCCCTCGCCGTCTTCCATCAGATGCGAGGGCATTACGATTTGGTCGCGCATTAAATCACGAAACGCCAGCACGGCGCCATTGGGATCCTGCTCGAAAATGTGGCCCATGAAATTGGTGTACGCCTTTTCGTGGCGCGCTTCATCGGTGGCGATGGCGCTGCAGATGGCCTGCAATCCGTCATCGCCTTCCGCGCGCGCGAGTTGGGCGACGTTTTTGTGCGAAATCTTGGTGGCCCGTTCCTGAAACGAGGTGTAAACAAATCCCTTGTACGGATCCTGCGCCGTGCCGGGATCAAATCCGTTGCGCAATAAATTTTGGATCGTCAGCTCCACCGCGCGCATATCCACCCGGCCGGTGAGGTACAGATATTTATTAAGCAAATCGCCGTGCCGGTTTTCTTCCGCGGTCCAGCCGCGCGTCCATTGCGCCCACGGGCTTTCGTCCGTGCCGGTTTTGTCACCGATTCCCTCGAATCCATTCAGCAATGATTGGTAAGTGGGCAGCGCTTCTTCCGTCACCATATCGCCCACCAAAACCACCAGCACGGCATCGGACAAGCCCTTTGCGGGTTCACGGAATTCCCCGACTTGATCCGCCCAATCTTCGGCGGTCAAGTTTGGCAGCAAATCCTGCGGCTGCCAGCATTCCTCCAGTGAATCCAGCAACCCCAGCTGGCCGGAGACAAAGCCCTCCATATCGGCGATGACCTCTCGCTGTTGTGGATTCAAGATTGGGTCTTTCGCTTGAAGCTCAAAAAATTATTCATCTTCAAATTGGAAGCCGGAGCCTCCGCTCCTGACCATACACGCAGCCTCTCCAACAACCAACGCAATACGCATTCAAATTGTTTGGAGTTGAACACAGATGACACAAATGACACTGATGAACTGGATATTCAGGATTCTTTATCCTGAATATCTGTGTTCATTTGATGGGCGAAAAATCCGTGGCGTTGAGATAAATGCGCTCTGGCCGTCTGGAGAGAATTTTGCCATCGGCCTCGGAGGCAGCTCGGGCTTTTTTCCAAGCCGGATCGCCACCAAAGCCGCTCCAATTCTTTTTGGCCTGATCCGTATTGCCGAAATGGGAAATGATGTAGATCAGCGTATTGGATTTACCCTGGTTGGCATCCATTGGCGTCCAGTAGGCGACATTCGTCATGTCATGATTCTCGAAGATCTTACAAGTATGGTCGCGGAATCGTGCATGTAGATTCTTCAACCGCTCAGGGGCCGTGGTGTAGGTGCGCAGCTCGAACGTACGGATTTTTTTGGTTATGACGGGCTTTACGAAGGGTGAGTAATCGGTGGCACTCATAAAAATACTATCGACCTTGGCGACCAACGCACCATCTTGGGTTGAGGCCTTATACGCCTTTTTCCAGTCTGGATTATTCAGAAAGGCCTGCCATGATTTCTTGTGTGCCTCCCGACTGGGCGAGCTAATTACATAAATCAACCGGTTATCGGATTGATCAACCGGCACCCAGTATCCCACGTTGGTGAGCCCGTGCTTTTCAAATAATTTGCAGGTGTGGTCGCGAAATCGCGCATTGAGTGCCTCGAGCTTACCCTCGGCCGCCGTGTAAATACGCAGCTCATAACAGCGCGTGTCCTCCGCCAAAACCCCAGCGGCCAACAGCAAAAATGCAAAGAAAGGAAGAATGCGTTTCATGTGTGCGGAAATGTTAGGGCCCGCCGTCTGAAAGGCAACTGAAAAGAGATGTCCGTTGGGTTCGATTTTGCAAATCGGCAATGCCTTGCGTTATTCAGCCAACTCCTACTTTACCCTCCGTGGTGAAGCTGCGTTTCGTGAATTGGTAATTTCGGACGGGATTAGATCGTAGCCTTGTTTGCGCCCTCCCATTAGGCGGTTGAAAACTCGTTGAGTTGTTTTGCTTGGATGCCTCAGCCCTAAATTGTGTCCCAACTCATGAGCACAAGTCCGCCCAATAGATCCAATTTTGAATGGCCGTTGTTCGAAAACAGGAAACCGGATGGGAGGCCTAGTCCCTCCCGAAGGTTTATCGGTCCAAACCCCGACCACTGCACGGTTGTTTCCTGTGCCGGAAGCATTGCCTTGAGAGGTTTGTCCGATATAGGGGAAAAGGTATAAATTAAACATATCCGGCCGGAAATTACGCTTCGGAAAAAAACTATAAATATGCGGAATGCGCGATGGGTCTGATCGCCCGTTCGCATCTCGCTTGGCGTTAAGAATAACGTTTACACTTGAATGAGTGTCGATAGTCCTTTGCAAAGGTGTGCTAATGATTTTTTCGAGTTCCCAGCTAATGTTCGCCTGTTTCCAAATCCTGTTAATTTCCGGGAGTAGATACTGTGAAATGTGTTGAGGATTGACCCACATGTCCATTTTCACGCCGCGCTTTTCCATGACTAGATCGGTTAGTATATGAACTCTCAACGGCAATACCATCAATTCATCTGGTCGAGGCGTTGGAGTCCGTGTTTGAGCTAATTCCGGGCCGGGCTCAGCATTGGAAGGCGTTGCATCTAGTAGTTGAATTGAATCGGTTTCCTTGTCGCATCCAGCGAGCATCAGCAAGGCCGATATCATCCAAGTTGTGAAACTAAAACTAGTGAATCGTAATTTCATGTTACTTCATTGCGTTGTGACTCATCTTGCTCTTCGGCAATGTTCTTCCAGCTCGTTAATCTGAGTCTCGGTGAGTGCAGATCCCCTGCCGGGGCTCAAAAATGTTTTAAAGAAATGGACTTCTTTCCCATCAATCTTCCAAGGCCCATCATCAACCTGCTTGCCATTCTTGTAAATCTCAACTACTGCATTTTCAACGCAAGACATATTTGTATTGCCCGTCTTCATAGCTGCCAGCAATTTTTTCTTCAGGGCTTTTCTATACCCCACCATCCTGACTCAGAGAAGTTTTGAGGACCATCATCAATGAGGCATTGAGAGAACGGGGCTCTGAATGACGTTCGCTGCGTTGAAACTAACCTAAGGACAGGAAACACTCTGGGCCAAAATAAATTTATGTTGAATCAAAAATCATATTTATTTATGATTCTGCCATGAGGATTGCTTTGTTCATTGCTCCACTGTTCTTCTTGATGCTCACAGAAAAAGCAGACGCGTTTGTATGGTCATTTGGGGGTGAAAAATTCGAGAAAGTTGAAGATTTACCCGACACTGATGACTACCGTAATGAGAATGGAGTATATCAAGATGCTTATGTAATATATAAACACGGTTGGATTTTATGGATACCATTATGGAATTGGGATGCACGTTATGTGCTATCGAGCGGCGGAGGAATGTATTATGAATTTGCTAATAAATCCGACGTAGCCCTGCTGGCCTTAACATATGGCCCACCCGACAAGGCTATACCGTTTTGGGAGAGTGTCGGCGGTAAAATTTTGTGGGGTGTTGTTTTGTTAATATGGGCATTTGTTAAGTTTGGTGGCGGTATGATCGCATCTTTCAGAAATACTAGTCAACAAACAGCATACGTTCAGCACCCTCCACCTTCGATAGGTTTCCCAAAAGAAATCCTAATCTCGAGAAATGGCCAACAATACGGGCCATATTCACATGAACAAGCCAAAGCGATGCTCTCATCTGGGGACCTTATTGACTCTGACAATGCTTGGTTTCAGGGCGCCGAAGGTTGGATGCCCCTTCATCAAGTTCCAGGAATCAGATAAATTCATAACTCAAACCGGCACACTCATTTTCTGAGAATGAGGTCTCTCAGGGTTTTCTGAGTGATCAGTGTGATCGCTGTATTTCCCCTGAAAACGGAGGATTTGATGTTCGTTGGGTTCGATTCCCAATCAACATTCAGTTCACTTCAACTCCACGCGTGTGTAGGGGCTGGAGATGTAGGTGGGATACACACGCGGGCCGCGGCGGATGAGCTTGCGGTGGTTGGTGAAAAAATCCACGCGCTGCGCGTCGGGCGGCAGGGGCACGGTGACGTTCCACGTGTTGCTTGGCCGATGGGCGGTCATGTTGGCCCATTGTTTGGGCTGGAAAAGTTCGCGAATGTACGCGGCGCTGCCGTCTGGGCCACGATCGAACATCCAAAAGATCCGGCCGTTATCCGCCCGCGCGCCTGAGGGGAAGGTCACCGCCACGTCGAGGCGCTGGCCCTTGCGGGTGGTTTTTACCGTGGGCGGCGGTAGCATTTTTTCGCCGCCGAAAAAATGGCTGAGCAGGAAGGCCGCCTTGTTTTGTTCATCCCGTTCCACAGCCGGATGCCGGTCGCGCACGCCGTGCCCGGAATTGGCGCGCAAATACACGGGCACTTCGGGATACTCTTTGCCGCCCCAAGCCAGATCGAACGCCACGAAATCATGGGTACCCGGATGGAACAGTACCTCCGCCCCGCGCCGGCGCAGGGCGGCGAGTTTCGGCGCTACAAAGACCTCCTCGCCCATGGCTTTCGAGAGCCGTTGCAGATCGGCCCATTTGTGCCCCACCTCCAGCGCGTCGCCGTTGTAAATGGGCCCAAAGGTGCCGCCGAGAAAGGGGTGATGCAGCAGGCGCCCCTCGACCACGCGCTCTCCGCGTTCGCGCAGTCGCGCGGCGTAGCGTGTGTTGGCTTTCCGCAGATCAGTCCACGCCGGTTCATCGCAAAGTCGCAGAGGCGACGGCCAGATGGGCGACACCGCCGCGTGCAAGGCGGTGAGGCGGTCATCCTGCAACAACGCCACCGACGGCGAGGCGCCGTTCTTCGAGCCGCCGGACATGGCCACTTTGCCTTGTTCGAAATGAGCCTTCTCCGCATAAGCCGCCGTGGTGGCCCGCATCAACGCCGCCGGCCAGCCCCAGTATTGGATGGAGTGTTTCGGATTGAGGGTCTCAATAAACTTCCGTTCCGCCAGCCGCCCCAGTTCGGGCTGCCCCGAGGCCGGCAACACCTGCACGACGGTAAAGACCAGCCCCACCCCGCCCCGCAGCAATTCGGCATCCAGCCCGCGCGGCGTGAAATTGTTCTGCATGTTTTGAAAATTATGACCGCCAGTCAGGTGGAACCCCTTTGCCTTGCGATCATGCGGCACGATAAACCGCACGGGCAACCGGTATTCATGCCCCGGCACCAATTCGCCCACGCGAATGCTGATCAGCTTCTGCCGCGTCACCACCTCCCCGCGCACGGCGTGCCAATCCTTCAACACCTTCACCTCCAGCGTGGAGGCATCGCGCATGGCGGCCATGTCGAAGAGTTCGGCCGCCAGCGAGGTCAGCGCGCCCAAACAGATACCGAGGTAAAGCCAGATTCTCATTTCTGGATGATCTTTAGCGCGGCTTCGGCGAAGCGTTTGCCCAGGGTCTTGTAGCCTTCGGCCGAGTAATGAAGGTCGTTTTTGATCTCCCTGCCGGCGCGATTTTTGCCGTCGTTCAGATCGTCCGTATCGACCCAGGCATAATTCTTCGCGCGATTGGCGATTTTCACCTGCGCTTCACGCACCATCGTCCAGTGCGGGTACCGAGTGTTTTTCAGATCAAAATCGCTGAGCCGACCGATGATGAAATTCACGTCCGTCCGCTCAAACTCCCGGCACACCTGCAGGTGCAAGCCCACCAGGCTCTCGGCATACACCGGCCCCCATTTCATTTTCGCGTCGCGCTCGCCCTGCATCCAAATAAAGGTCACTGACTTGAGTTGGTGCCCCTTCACCGCCGGACGCACCTTGGCCATCAACCGATCATACAGATCACCGGTCTTGGCCGGCTTCACGTCCTCCGGCGAGGTCCAATTTTTGTACCAACGCTGAATCGGCTGCCCGCCCAGTGCGTCCTGCACCACGATCACGTTGTCTTTGCCCAAGGCCTTTTCCACCGCGGGCGTAAAGGCCTCCTGCGGCCGGTGCCCTTGCATGTTCGATTGGCCGGACAGGATGAAGACATGCTTCGCCTCCTCGGCTTTCAAATTCCCCGCCACCAGCAGCAACGCCAGTGCGGCCATTCCGTTCATTAGATATTTCATGTTCATAAACTCACTTCCAATCCAGTCCTGAATGGAGCTGGTTAAAATTCTCGTGCCCGTCGGCGGTCACCGCCACCATGTCCTCCACGCGCACACCGCCGTGGATGGCCGAGTACAGGCCGGGCTCCACGGTGAACACTTCACGCTCCAGAATCTCGCCGCCGCCCGTGGCAAACCGTTTGCCCGGCTCTTGTATTCTCTGGCCGGATGGTTGGGGTCATCGAAAATATCTTTGTTTCGTGGGCTTCATTGAGCAAATCTTTAGTAAAACAAGATCTACGGCCATGCTCATCGCGTGTTCGAACCAAACTCTCTGCATTCGAAAAAGTCAATGTTGCGATCGATATCGCGCCCGTTGTTCGACAGTTTTTCTTGAATTCGCTTGCTATCTCGTCTCATTCGGGCACTCTCCGCACATCGCCAACAAGGCGACTTAACAAAATAAGATTATGCCAACAGGAAAAGTAGCTCGGTTCTTCGACCAAAAAGGTTTCGGTTTCATCCAACCCGATGACGGCGGCAAAGATTTGTTCGTCCACATCAACGAGGTGGATGGCGGCCAACTTCAGGAAGGTGATGCCGTTGAGTTTGAGGAAACCGAAGGCCGTAAAGGCCCGCAGGCTTCCAGCGTGAAGGTTATCTAACCTCCACCCGCTGACAGCTCAACAACTCCAACCCCGCATTAGGGCGCTCTCGATTTGAGAACATCCCCTTGTCGGCGGAGCGTTGCCTATACATCCCAAAGTATTTCAACGCACCATCCCCGCTTCGCGCAGGGCGTTGAGAATCATTTCTTTGGGGGGGACGCCGCCGGCGCCCGGGTAGCGACGTCAGCCGAGGCCGTAGTCTTCGAAGCCACGCGCTTCGGGATCGATGTCCAGCCCATGAATCTGAATGGAAGGGCTGCCCAGATAACGATGCCGCACCGCCTCTTCTTCGGTGGTGACATCCTGAATACGAATCGATAGCGAAATCTTGTGCTCCGCCAAAACCTCCCGCAAGCGTACGACCGCACGCGCGCCGTTGGATCAGCTGCCGGATTTGAGCACCACGATGGCGTCCGTTCCCACCGGCCCCTGCTCCGTGGTACACGCACCCAACCCAAGGGCCAAGGTGCAGACAGCGATGTACTTGAAAGCGTTCATCTCAAAAATTCGTAGTGGACTCGTATCGGACTCGCAGGCTCGTCCCTCCATTGCGAGTGCCGCTAGAGTAGCATTGGTGGGACGAGCCTGCGAGTCCGAATATCCATGATCACCCCAGCAAAAACCGCTCGAAGAAATTGTAAATCACCGCGTTGCTTTTTTCGTTGGGCGAATGATCGGGGCGATTGGTCATCGCGACGCGGTTTTTGACGCCGAGCAAATCATTGACGGCAATGGTGTGGTTGAGCGCTTCCCAGCGGTGCGGGCCATCCTCGGAACCGCCACTGACGAGAAATGGACGCGGGGCCATTAGCGCGTGCAGCTCGTGGAGATCGCGCTTGGCGACGAGGAGTTTGGGGTACAACCCGCGGGCGGGATTGTCCGCCGTCGGCACCCCGCGTTTGCGCCACGGCTTGGGGTGATAACCCATATACCACGGTTCCCAATAATTCACGCTCGGGCGCGTGTCGAAAACAATGCCGGGATCCGACCACGCGGCGCAGGCGAATTTCTCGAACAAGCACGACGCGAACATCGCCCACTTGCCGCCATACGAATGGCCGACGATGCCGATGCGTTTGCTGTCCACTTCCGGTCGTTGCGCGAGGACGTGCCACGCATTGGCCGCCGCGCAGCCTAGCATCGAGAGCGGCTGCACGGTGGCGTTTTTTATCGAGGGATAATACGTGGCGTAAGTGCGATTGTTCGTCGTCTCTGTACTGCCGAGCGAGAGCGCCACAAACCCGCGCCGCGCTAGTTGCAGCGCGAAATCCCGATGCGGATTTTTGCCGAGCCCAATCGCCGTTTCCGGTTCATAAAAAACCGTCACCACCGCCGGCCGTTTACCTTTGCCATCGGGAATGAGCAAATACCCCGTAGTGAATTCAACCGGCGTCCAATTAAACCGCACCTTGAGTTGCCGAAAATTTTCCCGTCGTTTCGTTTCCAAAACCTCCACCTTTGGCTCCGTAATCAACTCCGGCCACGGCCCCAACAGTCGTATCCAATCCTCGCGAAGCTCCAACCGCCGCCGCGCCCAATCCGCCGCCGTTTTCGCTTTCGATCCATCCTTAAAAACCAACGGCGACCGAAACGCCCCCAACTTCCCCCGCCACTTCGCCGGCGCCGTGAAGTACGGATCAATCGCCCCAATCACATTCGGCCGCGCCAACAACGACGGTCCCGCAAGCGCTCCCGCCGTCAGCCCCTTCAAAAACATCCGCCGATCAGTTTGAATCCGCATCGGCGAATTATAGAATCCCATTAGCCTATGTCGCGAAAATACCGCCTTTGTTTTATTGCCCGCGCTTGACAATTCACTTCCCATACGAGTCAATCAAACCGTGGACTTTGACAGAGCAAATTTGGTTATGGCCCTTGAGGTTTCTTTTGGCGTGAAGCTGTTGCTGGATGAAAACTTGAGCCACCGGCTGGTTGCGAAGTGGGCCGACAAATTTCCGGGCTCTGTGCACGTCGATGAAATTGGTCTGCGCGGCCAGCCGATTTCCGCCAGCTCAGCCTACATCACGGCCAGCCTCCCAAAGTTATTTTGCTGGGCGTTGGCAATACGGGGACCGAGCGCATCGCTGAATTAGTGATGCAAAGCTACTCACGTATTTCGGATTTTGTGAATCACCCCGAGGACTCGCTCTTGACTCTTGGAAAATTGGATTAGTGCCGCCACCGCAAATTTTCTTAAATTTGTGCTTGTATTTGCCTTTAGCCTCCTGTAGACACCGCCGCTCACGAGGTTTTCGCGCAGGCGGTTCTGTCTGTAGATTGCGAATACATTCCGATTCGGGTTAAAGGCCTGCTGTTCGGTTTGGCCTTTTAACTGAGTTAGTCGCCGAAACATTCGGCTCGTTCTTTTCCACGCGTCCGGCGGGTAGAGAGTTTATAACACGCCGGACCAGGAAAATAATGAAAGTAAACGAATACGCGCCTCGCGCGCGCAGGGGACGTAGTGTCTCCAAATCCTCCAATGGTAAATCGCGGAATTCCCGGAATCACCGGAATTCCAACTCGCGGTTTGAATCCCCCGAATCCCGTTTTGAATCCGAAGCGCGTTCTCAATCGCATTCCGAGCCGCAAAGGAAACGTCCGGAGTACAATGGCCGCCCGCGAGGCGCATTTGGCACTTTGATGCCGGAGCTGCAAAAGGCGGTCGCCGCGCAGGGTTATTCTGATCCCACTCCGATTCAGGCGGAGTGCATTCCGCATTTGCTCGATGGGCGCGACTTACTCGGCAGCGCGCAAACGGGTACCGGCAAAACGGCGGCCTTCACGCTGCCGCTCTTGCAACAGCTCGCCAGCGAACCACGCCGACCCAACAAGGGTTGCCCACGCGCGCTTATCCTTGCGCCCACCCGCGAACTTGCCGCGCAGATTGGTGACAGCCTAAAAACGTACGGTCGTTTTTTGCGTCTCGATCACACGGTCATCTTTGGCGGTGTAAACCAATTCCGCCAAGTGAACGCGCTCAAGCGCGGAGTCGATGTGCTCGTCGCCACGCCGGGCCGCTTGCTCGACTTGATGCAGCAAGGCCACATCAACTTGAACGAGGTAGAATTTTTTGTGCTCGATGAGGTGGACCGGATGCTCGATATGGGCTTCATCCCCGACATTCAGCGCGTGATCGGCAAACTACCGGCCGAACGGCAGACGTTGTTTTTCTCCGCCACCATGACGCCCAAGATGGTGCAGCTCGCCCACACGATGGTGACCGATCCGGTGCGCGTGGCCATCGCGCCCGAACAACCGGCAGTGGAACGCATCGAGCAACAGGTTTTGTTTGTCGGCCAAAAAGACAAAGACGCGCTCTTGGTCGCGTTGTTTGAAAAATTCTCCGTCGGCAAGGCACTGGTGTTCACGCAAATGAAGCATCAAGCCAATCGCGTGGTGAAATCTTTGGAAGACGCGGGCATTCGTTGCACCGCCATTCACGGCAACAAAACGCAGGCCGCACGCACACGCGCGCTGGATGGCTTCAAGCGCGGGCGCTTTCAAGTGCTCGTAGCCACGGACGTCGCCGCTCGCGGATTGGACGTCGACGACATCACGCACGTGATTAACTACGATCTGCCGATGGAAGCGGAAACCTACGTGCACCGCATCGGCCGCACCGCGCGCGCAGGAACGGACGGCAACGCCATTTCATTCTGCAGCGCGGAAGACCGCGCCTTGCTCCGCAGCATCGAGCGTCTGCTTGATCAACCCGTGCCGGCCATTATGGAACATCCCTTCCACTGCGAGCGCGCCTTCCACTCCAGCCAACCCGCCCCGAAAAACTTCGGCCGAGGCCGTGGCAACAGTGGCGGTGGTGGCGGTGGACGCCGCAATGGTGGCGGAGGAGGCAATCACCGTGGCGGACGCCCCCAATCACGCGGACGCAACAGCCCTCAAAACAGCCGAGGCCGAAGCCGGTTTAAGCGTTAACGAAAATGTAGCCCGGCCCGTTGGGCCGGGAACCCGGGCCACCGGCCCGGGCTACATTGTGCAGCTTGCCAAACTCGCATCGATGCCCGACACTTCTGGCGTTATGAAATCTTCCGGTAGCGTTGAAATCGACAAGCCCATCGAGGCGGTTTTTGAATACACCAACAACAACGTTGCCGATTGGAGCAGCATCGTGGTTGAGGACGAAGTCATTGAGGAGAAAAATGGCGGAGGCGTCGGCACGACGTTTCGCTCGGTGACGGAGGATCGCGGGCGGCGGATGGAATTCGCGGGCACGGTAACAGAGTACGAGCGCCCGACGCTGTGCACCGTGGTGTTGGTCGGCGACGCGTTTGACATCGAGGCGGCGTATCACTACGAGGCGCTGGACGAGGGCCGCACACGGGTGACGCAAAAGTCAAACGTTACGCCCAAGGGGTTCATAAAGGTTTTCTTTTTCCTGTTCGGTTGGCTGATGAAAAAAGGCGGCTGCGACGCGCAACAGCGCGAGCTGGAAAACCTCAAGCAAAAGTGCGAGGCGCTGGAGGGATGACACGATGGAATCAGCAGCAGCTTTACGCGCGGCCCGCGACGGGTTAGCTTCCCCGCCGAACAGATGATTACCGCCAACGAAGCGCTTCAGCAACTCAAGGAAGGCAACCGACGATTCGTCAATGGCGGACGCGTGGTGAAAGATCTCACCAACCGCGAGCGCCTCACCGAAGTGATGAAAGGCCAAGAGCCCTTCGCCATCGTCCTCGGCTGCTCCGATGCCCGCGTGCCGCTGGAAATCGTTTTCGACCATGGCCTCGGCGATCTCTTTGTCATTCGTGTGGCCGGCAACATCGTGGCGCCCTCGCAAGTGGGCAGCATCGAGTTTGCCGCCGAACGCTTTGGCACGCGGCTGGTCGTCGTGCTGGGCCACTCCAACTGCGGCGCCATCGCCGCCACCGTCGAGGAACTCGAAACCCCCGACGCAATCCACTCGCCCAACCTCGCCTCCATCATCAACCGCATCCGCCCCTCCGTGGAGCCTCTCTTCAATAACGGCAGCAACCGCGACCACGACGAGCTGCTGCACGACGCGATGCTCGCCAACGTCCGCGCCTCCGTCGACCAACTCCGCCACGGCTCCGCCATCCTCGAAAACCTCGTGCAAAACGACAGCCTCCAAATCGTGGGCGCCGAATATTCTGTCGAGACGGGCCAAGTAGATTTTCTTGAAAACCAGCACGAAGCCGGTTAATCCACGGGCAATCCATGCCCGACTTCGACCCCACGCCCGCCCACAAATTTTTCTCCGCCCACTGTTTCAACCGCGCGTGGGAATTCATCGACCAACCCAAACGCACGCCCGCCGAAAACGAGCAAATGATCCAGCGCACGATGACCTCGCTGTGGCACTGGACGCAACGCGAGGATTGCACCGACCAAAATCGCTCCATCGGCTACTGGCAAGCCGCCCGTGTATTTGCCTTGGCCGGCGAACCGGATAACGCCCGCAAGTACGCGAAGCTCTGCCTCGACATCACGCCCACCGACGATCCCTTCTGCCTCGGCTACGCCCACGAAGCGATGGCCCGCGCGGAGGCTTTGGCTGGCAATGCTGAGTTGGCCGATCAACATTTGGAAACCGCCACACAACTGGCCCCAAAAATCACCGAACCGGAGAATCGCAAATTGCTGGAAATCGATTTGAAGTCTCTCGCCCAATCCACTTAAACAATGAACGACACGCCCTTTACCAAAAACAAAACGTTCGCCACCCCGCGCGCGGAAGTTTGGGAAGCCATCACCGATCCCGCTCAAATGCGGCAGTGGTATTTTGAGCAAATGCCGAACTTCAAACCCGAAGTCGGTTTTGAAATTGAATTCAACGTGCGCTGCGAAGATCGTGATTTTCTACACTGCTGGAAAGTCACCGAAGTCATCACAGAAAAAAAGATCGCCTACCGCTGGCGCTACGGCGGCTACGCGGGAGATTCACTCGTCACGTGGGAACTCTCCGATGCGGGCGAAAACACACGCCTCACTTTCACCCACGCCATCCTCGCCCCCTTCCCGCCCGACGACCCCATCTTCGCCCGCGAAGGCTACGAAGCCGGCTGGAACTATTTCCTCAACGACCGCCTGCCGCCGTTTCTTGAAACGGATTAAACTCAAGCCGACGTCGACTCGGCTTTCGGCAATCGCTGCAGAGCGCGACAAAACTCATCCCCCGCCGCATCCCATTGATACAGAATACTCGGATCAATATCCGCACCATTCGGCCAAGTGATGACGCCCACTTCCGCATCCACCGCCGCCTGCCGAAACAGCGCCAAGTCCCGCAGCGGCCCGAACAAGTCGCCGTGCAGTGCGGCGTAGAATTCGCAGGCCCGCTCAAGGTCGGCCACGGGAATGTCCAGCCACACGGCGCGGTTTTTTTCGGAATTATAATCGCTCATGGGTCGCCTTTCTGGTGGGCGGGATTGTTGATGATTTCAGGCGGACTCGCAAGCTCGTCCCACCACAAAAACCACCGGCCCCCGCAATGGAGGGACGAGCCTGCGAGTCCGTGGCTGTCCCTGGCGCAAGCGGACTCGCAGGCTCGTCCCTCCATCGCGAAGCTGCCCCAAGGTAAGCGATAAGGTAACAGAAGCCAATCCTCACCGACCGGAACGCCCCGTCAACACACACCGGAAGCCGGCGCGGACGTCGCGACCACCGGGGACGGCGTCGAATCGGCGGGACGACATAAGGTTGACGGGATCGCTGCTGCCCCCAGATGCACCGCGCAACACACGGTATTCTTGAGCTGCCGGATCATACCAGTCTTCGCACCATTCCAACACGTTGCCGCCCAAGTCATGCAGCCCAAACTGGTTGGCCCCAAAGCTCCCAGCCGGTGAGGTGAAGGCAAATCCGTCGGTGTATCCTTTTATCACCGGTAATTCTTCTCCAACAGCCGCTTTGTATTTCGGCCCAAGTTTCAATTTGCACGCCGTATCTGCATAATTACCCGCCCCCTTCGGCGGCGGCCACTCTTTGCCCCATGGGTACACGCCCTTGATTCCCCTGCTCTTCGCTTTCGGCGTGTTCCCTTGCTCCTTGCCCAAGCCCACCGCCGCACTCCATTCCGCATCGGTCGGTAGCCGGTAGCGCTGATTGGCCGTTATCTTCCCCGCCGCTCGTTCCTTCCGCGTCAGCCACACGCAAAACGCATTCGCGTCGTTCCAACTCACATTCACTACCGGGTGGGACTCTTTCTGGGCAAGGCTTATCCCAAATGCCGAGGGCTCCTTCCAGCGCCCATCCCCCCCCGCATTCGCCGCCGCGTACGCCGCATAATCCTTCACCCGCGTTTCCCATATGCAAAACGAAACGTCCGTCCCAGGCACCGGAACAAACTTCATGCCCAAGGTGTTGGTAAAGGCGTTAACAAGGGCTGGCTTCTCCTCAGCCTTCTTCAGCCCGCCCGCCTTGGGTTCGCTCTTCACTTCCGGTTCCGCCGGAGTGGTTTTCTTCCCGCACCCCGCCAACACCATCGCCAATATCAAAACCAAAGAGAATTGCTTCATCCACAGAATCTACAGAAATCCAGCCTTTTGACAAGGGGTGTATTGGAGGGACGAGCCTGCGAGTCCGGTTGACACTCAACGCTTGCCGTCCCAATTGGCCCACCAGTTTTGGAAGAGCTTCAACTGATCCTCGGCGTAGCGGCGTTGGCTTTCGCTGAGGCGATCGGTGGGGTTGAAGTGATGCGTGAAATCGGTGTCGCCCTGTAACACGAGGAGGTATTTGTAATAGAGCACGAGATCCGGGCCTTCGTCGAAGACGGATAGGACGTGCAGTGCCTGCTCGAGTTCTTTGGCGTGACGCCGGGCAGTGGCGCAGCCTTCGGCCGCTTGGCCGCAGAGCTTGAGGTAATGCAGCACCTCGGCGGGCAGGCAATTGCCAATGCCGGTGATGGCGCCGCGCGCGCCGCAGTTGACGAAGCCGTGGAAGACCTGCGTGTCCACGCCAGCCATTAGCACGAGGTTGTCGTCAGTGCTGGTGATGTGTTCGGCGGCGTAACTGAGGGCATCGGCCCCGCCGAATTCCTTGAAGCCGACGAGGTTTGGAAAATCACTGCGCAGATTGAAAAATAAATCTGCCTTGGTCTCGAAGCCGTAGTAGGGGCTGTTGTAAATCACCGCGGGCAGTTCCGGCGCTGCCTCAAGGATGGCGGCGAAATGATCGCGTTGCGCGGCCGGCGAAGTGCCTCGGGAAAGGAGCCGCGGAATGACCATCAGGCCTTTGGCACCCACTGCCTGCGCGTGCGCGGCGTGGGCCACGGCCGTGCGGGTATTGACCGCGCCGGTGCCGACGATGATCGGTACCCCGGCTTCGGTCAGGGCGGTCACGCCGGCTTGGCGTTGATCATCGGTGAGCAGCGGCCAATCACCCATGGAACCGCAGTAGACGGCGGCGTTCATGCCGGCGGCGATGAGTTCGTTACCCTTGCGCACGAGGGCGTTGGTATTCGGCGTGCCCGCCTCGTCGCAGGGCGTCATGAGAGCGGGAATGCCGCCACAAAAAATCGAGCTATCCATGATTTCGGTCGCAAGGTTTTAGGGGGAGCGAGCCGTTTTGTCGATAGTTGGAGTTCGCAGCTGCATTTTTTACCACAGAGACACTGAGAACACAGTGGAATGCATGGGGTTCGATCTCTGTGCACTTTGTGTCTTAGTGGTAAATCTGGTTTCCGGCATTGACGGTTGGCGCTGACGCGGCAAGAGTTTGCCCATGACCAAGTATTTGCTCACTCCGATTCTATTGCTGGCCTTCTCCGTCAACGTTTTGGCGAAGGACAAGTATACGCCGATTTTTGACGGCAAAACGCTGAAGGGCTGGACACAGCGCAATGGGACGGCGACGTACCGCGTGGAGAATGGCGCGATTGTCGGCAAGACCAAGGAAGGCAGTCCAAATTCATTCCTCTGCTCAGACAAGCTCTACGGCGATTTTGATCTGAAGTTTGAGGTGAAGGTGGACAACGGCCTGAACAGCGGCGTGCAGATCCGCTCGCAGACCAAGGACGGCCCCAAAGGTCGCGTGAACGGGCCGCAGGTGGAGATCGAAATGAGCGGCAAAAACGGCGCGGAATCCGGATACATTTATGGCGAGGCAGCCGGTGGCTGGATGACGCCCGCTGACAAGCGCAAGCCGCACAAGCATTTCAAGGACGGCCAATGGAACGCCTACCGCGTAGTGGCCAAGGGCGCGCACATTCAGGTGTGGATTAACGGCGCGCAGATTTCCGACCTCGTGCATGAGGAGAAATTCAAGAGCCATCCCAAGGGGTTCATTGGCCTGCAAGTGCACGGCATTCGCAAAGGCAGCGGGCCCTTCGAGGTGAGCTGGCGTAACTTGGGCATCATCGAACTGAAGTAACCTTTAAGACCTCGACCATGAAAAAGTTTTTCCTCATCGCATTCCTCGGGCTTGCCACGCTGGTGCAGGCGGACGACCAGGGCTGGGTCACGCTCTACAACGGCAAAGACCTCACCGGCTGGCAGACCACCGGCAATTGGCTCCCGCAACAGGACGGTTCCCTGCTCATCAAACCGCGCAAAGGGGAACGTGGCTGGCAACGCTACAGCGCCTACCTCTGGAGCGAGAAAAAGTACAAGGACTTCGTCCTGCACGTGGAATACAAGTACCCGCCCAAGGGCAATAGCGGCATTCACTTCCGCGTAGGCGACCTGAAAAACCCGGTGCACACGGGCATCGAGGCGCAGGTGCTTGATTCGTACGGCAAAAAGAAAGTGGGCCCGCACGATCACGGCGGCATCATCCGCACGGTGGGCGCGTCCAAAAACATGTCCAAGAAACCCGGCGAATGGAACACCATGATCGTCACCTGCAAAGGGTCCCACCTGAAAGTAACCCTGAACGGCGAACAGATCGTGGATGTGCAACTCGACAAAACCCCGATGAAAGATCGCCCGCTCGAGGGCTACATCGGCCTGCAGGATCACGGCGAGCCGAACAACCTCCACTTCCGCAACATCAAGATCAAAGAACTGAAATGAGCGATCCGGTTCAAAACCCGCCCGCCAACATGCCCCGCATCATCGCCGGGGTGTACTACAACGATTCCAAGACCGGGCTGGAGTTTCTGGAAAACGCATTTGGTTTCAAAGCCCGCTGCAAATACCCCGGCCCGGATGGCCAGATCATGCACTCCGAGCTGGAGCTGGAAGACGGCCTCATCTTCGTCGGCCAAGCCTGCCAGGAAAATCTCTGCAGCCCCGCCGCCGTGGACGGCAACAACACCATCAGCCTCTACGTGTATGTGAAGGACGTAGACGCCCACTGCGAACACGCCCGAGCTAACGGCGCGGAGATTGTGGCTGAACCCACCGACCAATTTTACGGCGACCGGCACTACACCGCCAAGGACCCCGAAGGCCGACTCTGGACCTTCGGCCAGCACGTCCGCGACGTCTCCGAAGAAGAATGCCTCGAAGCCATGAAGCAAATGGGCGGCGGAGAGTGAGCCTCACCCTGCGAAGGGATCCAAAAATCGCACCCCGGTCTCAGCCAAGTCCTTGGTGTTGCGCGTCACGAAAATCAATCCGTGCACATTAGCTGTGGCGGCCATAAGACTATCGGCCACGGGTAAGGGACGCATGGCGTTGAGGCGGCCCCACTCCACGGCAATCATCGAAGTAACGGGGAGGATGCGGTTTTCATATCGCTGGTGGATATTTTGCAGCCATATTTCTAAATGTTTGGCGGTAGCCGGATCGCGCGGCTTCAAGCGGTCAATGCCGTTGCGGATTTCAACCAAAGCCAAGACGCTTATCCAAAGGTTTGCCGCATCCACAGGTTCAACCCACCGCGCCACTGCTGAATCGCAGCGACGGCCTTTGCGCATTTCGGACAGGACGTTTGTATCGAGCAGATACACAACCTAATCGGAAAAGTCTATCTCCCTCATTTTGTCCTTTGCTCTAGGAAATTCCACATCCACGTCAGTGGCGCAGCCAAACATCAGGAATTCTTTGAAATTCTCCTCGGGCTTAGGGGCGTTCTCGTTCTCGGCATTCCGCAAAATTCGTCGATGCTCTTCCTCGGCGGAAACACCGTTTTTGGCGGCGCGTTCGCGGAGTTTTTGCGCGACTTCATCCTCGAGGTTTCTAACGATTAACTGGGCCATGGGGATAATATGATATCACTTGTCAAGGGGGAGAATGGCGGAAAACTTGGGTTTTGGTAGGGCGTGCCTCCGATCAAGTCGCCGTAACCCGGATCGGTGATCCGGGGCCTGGGCCACCGGCCCGGGCTACATTGGGGTGTTTCAGAGAAACCGCTCAACCCTCACCCCCGGGCCAGCGGCCCGGGCTACATTGCTTCTAGTTTTTCTGATGCTTGTTCCCACTCGGGCGTTAGGCTGTCGAGGGTGGTTTGGGCTTGGGTTAACTCACGGTTGATGGTCATGGCGAGGCCGGGGTTTTCGTAGGTTTCGGGGTCTTCCAAATCGGCGGTGAGTTTTGTGATTTTGGATTCGGCGGTTTGGATTTCTTTTTCGAGGCGTTGGACTTCTTTTTCGATGGTGCGGCGGCCCCGGCTCTTGGCGTTGCGGGCTTCGGCTTCGGCGCGTTTGCGGGCGCGTTGGTCGCCTTTGCTGACTGCGGCGACGGGGGCGTTGGCGGGATTTTTGGCCACAGCTTGGGCGCCGCCGGTGAGGCCGGCGCGGGCGGTTTCGGCGTGGGTCTTTTGCAAATAATAATCGTACCCGCCGGGGAAGTTGCGCAGGCGACCGGCGTTGACGTGGACGGTTTGCTCGGAAATCAATCGGATAAAATGGACGTCGTGGCTGATAAACACAAGCGTACCTTCGTATTGTTTGAGCGCGGCGATGAGGGCATCGATGCTGGCGATGTCGAGGTGGGTGGTGGGTTCGTCCATCAACAATAGATTGGGCGGATCGAGCAAGAGTTTCACCAACGCGAGCCGGCTTTTTTCACCGCCACTGAGGACGCCGACGCGCTTGAATACGTCATCGCCACGAAAGAGGAATGAGCCGAGCACGGTGCGGGCGTGTTCTTCGGTGAGGCGTTCGGGCGTGTCGAGCGCTTCCTCGAGGACGGTGGCGCTGGCGTTGAGTACGTCCACGCGGTTTTGCGAAAAGTAACCGCTCTTGCAATTGTGCCCGGGGAGGTGCTGACCGGCTTGGGGCGTGAGCACACCGGCAAGGAGTTTTAACAGCGTCGATTTGCCCGCGCCGTTGGGGCCCACGAGGACGGTGCGTTGGCCGCGCTCGATTTCGATTTCCATTCCGCGGTACACCTCGTTGTCGCCGTAAGCGAAGTCGATGCCTTTGAGCGTGAGCACGCGTTGACCGCTGCGCTCGGGTTGCGGAAAGCGGAAGCCCTTCATCCGGCGCTCCTCGCCTTGCGGCGCGTCCACCATCGCGGCCTTCATTCGGTCGATTTGCTTTTGCTTACTCTTGGCTTGGGTAGCCTTGGTGTTCTTCGCGCCAAAACGATCAACGAATGTTTGAAGATGATCAATCTGCCGCTGCTGATTTTTGTGCGCGGCGAGTTGTTGGTTTTCGTGCGCGTCGCGTTGTTGCAAAAATGAATCGTAATTTCCCGTCCACCGAAACAACCGCTCGCGGCGAATCTCCAGGATGCCGTGTACGAGTTGGTTGATAAATTCGCGGTCGTGAGAAATCATCAAAATCGCGCCGGGATAATTTTTCAAATACTCCTGCACCCAAATCAACGCCTCGAGATCGAGATGGTTCGTCGGCTCATCGAGCATGAGCAAGTCTGGCTCCTGCACCAGCAACCGGCCGAGATGCGCGCGCATCACCCAGCCACCACTCATCTCACGCGCGGGGCGATCGTGATCGCTGTCGCGAAAGCTCAATCCCGCAAGAATGCGCTTCGCCTTGGCCTCGATCTGTGCGCCGCCCTTTTCGTTGTACAGCTCGTACTCCTCCGGCTCCACGTGTTCGCCGCGCAACATTTTACCGCGAGCAGCCAGAAATTCCGGTGAGAAGGACAGCGCCAATTCCAACACCGTGCCATCCCCCACTGGCAAACTTTCCTGCGGCAAAAAACCGAGATCCAAATCGCGAAGGCGTTCCACCTTGCCTTTGTCCACTGATTCCTCGCCGAGAATGAGATTGAAGAGCGTGGATTTCCCCGCGCCATTGGGCCCCACAAGCCCGAGGCGATCGCCACGATTCAGCTGCAACGAAGCCTCGCTAAACAGCGTGCGCCCGCCAAATGATTTTTCCACTCCCGCCAACGTCAACATAAAGCCGCGCAAGATGCGCAAATCAGAGCTTCACGGCAAGGTAAAGTTGACGGAAACAAGTTGTCCCGCCGGGAGAGTGTGAAAAATGCGCGTAAATTATTTTGGGGTTCTTACAATATCTATGACACTATTTCGATATGTCACCTCGTCAATCACCTTTCCGTTGGCATCGACTGATATAAAACAAAGAGCCTCTTCATCCCCAGATAATTGTGCTAAACTTATAAATTTTATGTTTATCCATCCAGGCTCATTCATTTTAAGGTTTGCAATAGTTGCACGTTTTTTTCCGTCAACAGTTAATACCCATACTGCTACAGAACTCTTAACTTTACCCAAATCATCAATTGACTCAAGGCTTCCGGCTGAGTTTAACTCAAGAGATAGAACCTCCCCTGTGCGCGTGTGGTTAATTTCCGAATAGGAGCGCCCAATAAAGTCGGGCTTGCCCACTCTCTTCAACACTTCACCGAATACTTCCCGTTTCTTGATTGTCTTAATTTTTACCAAGTCATTCGTACACACAAGATATTGAGGACGCAGTAATCTATTAGCATTATATCGCCCCCCTTCAAATCCACCAGAAACTGCAATCGGGAATTTTTTTGATAACGGTAAAAGTTTTTTTTGTTTTTTTAATATCTCAATAGTATACAGATGCGTTAGAACCGGAAACGCCACATCAAAACTTTCTAATTGTTTTGCTGTGTCAAAATGTGTTTTTTCAGCAAGCGAGCCAAAATCAAATGCTCCATTTGGCTTCGCCAACTCAGGAAAAGCTTGCAAAAAGTTTGCCTTAAAATGAGAACATTGCTTATGTTGTTCTTTTGTAAACAGTTGATCTTCAGCATAAATCGTAAATATGCCAGAAGCAAGCAGCGTAATTAGTTGCGCGCATATTTTCAAAATCATTTCCTTCTGGTTAACTTATCCTTGACCCCCTTTACAACCCTATCCCTCAAAAGCGAGACGTTGAAATTTTCGAAGTACTGACCCGAAAATATTGATAAATCTCCTTCAAGTGGTGTAATATATTTTTTTTCGCAATCCGATACAACCGCCCCAATGCACGTCCATGTCACATCCTTATCATTGCCCCATTCGACCGTACTCGTATTTAGAGCCTTTCGCAAATCAAACAAGATGTGCGTGTTTGCCATCTCCATTGCAGTTTTCAATTTTAATCCTCTATGCTTAAATAATTTTCCTAAAACCCTCAAACCGCTCTCATATTCACCAAATCCTTCAGCCAAGTTTACTGCATCATAAAAAGCCTGATTATTGGCAATTACTTTTTTTGTGTTCTCCCATTCTAACCCCTTTATATTTCCTTCGTTCAGGTAAAGAAACATTGGATCCATGAATTCCATTACCAGTTCATTCAGCCACTGAATAAGTTCCGGCTTTCCGCCACCACACTCACCCTTGCATAAATCTTCTAGGATGCAAAGCTGGGTCTTGAGAAATAGTTCTCGAACATCATCTTCAAGGCCCTTATCAACAAAAACTTTGAGCTTCTTAGCTGCATCACAAATTGGCTCGAAAGTGATTTTGCCTTTTTCATCTTGGAATATGAAGAAAAGTGCCTCACCTGGAATTTCAGGGTCGATCCACACTGTTTCAAGTCGTTCGTATAAATCATTTGTCTGATTCCACAACATATGGCTTTTTTCTTGACTGTACATCAAACTAAGCCATCCATGAAAGGCAACCAAATCCACATCAGACAGCCATGAATAACTCTCCGGCAAGCTGTCGGCAAATGAGAATGCGGCTTCATCAGTTGATGAAATTTGAAAATTATTGACGTCACCTAGTGCTCCCCCCTCAAACAAAGCTACAAACATTTCGAACTCAATAATCACTTCTTCCATTTCATCCATAGTGTCTTCATCCGCCCAAAAAAAGTATCCCTGAGTGAAGTTTTCTCGATCAGTATTGCTCGCATAGCAGGAAGGTGTCGATTGAACCTGAGAACTGCTTACAGTCCATACGAACAAGCATAGATAAATGATGTTTTTCATAGTATTGGTGACACGCAAAATTCAACTACGACTCACCCACACTGTAAATATATATCTTATTTTCCTTTAATCAAAATTATGGAAACAGATTTGCCGCGCCGGTTATTCTCGCGGCTTCACCGGCACGTGGGCTTCATTCATTAGGGCGGATATTTGGGCGGCGCGGTCGGGGTTGGATTTGGCGAGGTCGTTTTTTTCGTAGGGATCGGTGGCGAGGTTGAAGAGTTCGAGTGGTTTGCCTACGGGACGGTAGGCTTTCCAGTTGCCGGTGCGGAGGGCTTGGGAGCGGATCTTGCTCGCGCCGGTGCAGAATTCAAAATACAGATAATCGTGCTTGGCTTGTTTCTTCGATGCACCGCGCAGCGTGGGCACAAATGAAATGCCGTCGTTTTGTTTGGGGACGGGTTGACCAATGAGCTCGCACATCGTGGGCAGGATATCCTGAAACCCGCTGAGGTGCGTGGTGGTGCCGGGGGTAATGACGCCGGGCCAGCGGGCGAGCATCGGGGTGCGAATGCCGCCCTCGTGCATGTCGCGTTTGTGCCCGCGCAGGTTGCCGGTGGAGTTCCAGAATTTCGGGTCGTGCCCGCCTTCCAAGTGCGCGCCGTTGTCGCTGGCGAACATCACCAGCGTGTTGTCGTCGATGCCCAGTTCCGCAAGCAACGCGAGTACCGCGCCCACTTCGTTATCAAGGTGCTCCATCATCGCGGCAAAGCCCGCGATCGGGTTCACCACATCCGGACACGGCTCCCCGCCCGCGCCGTACTTGCCGATCTTCTTATCGAATTGCGGAAACACTTTGCGCCATTTTTCATGCAGCTCCTTCGGCGCATGCATTGCCGCGTGCGGGATGGCGGTGGGGATGTAACAAAAAAACGGTTCCTTTGCCGCCGCGCTGCGCCGAATAAAATCGCGCGCGTGCTCCATGAGTGGCGTGTGAATGTACGTGCCCTTTTTCAGCGAAACCTCTTTGCCATTGTGCACCGCGGTGGTGGGATAATACGTGTGGGCGATCACCTGACTTTTCCAGCCATAATATTCATCAAACCCGTGGCTCAATGGATTGCTCGCGCCCGGAATATGCGTGTGGCCGAGGCCCCATTTGCCAAAGGCCCCTGTGCGATAACCTGCCGCCTTGAACACCTCCGGCAGCACCGTCATCTTCGCATCCAACGCCGCTTCGTTTTCGTTGCCAACATTGCCGCGCACATAACAATGGCCCGAGTGCTGGCCGGTCATCAACACCGCGCGGCTCGGCGTGCAAACGGTGTTGCCCGAATAATGCGCCGTAAACTTCAAGCCCTCCTTCGCGAGCCGATCGATGTGCGGCGTCTTAAATTTCTTCTGCCCGTAACACGACAAATCCCCGTAACCCAAATCATCAGCAAGAATGTAAATGACATTGGGCTTCCCCGCCGCGTGAGCAGAAGGCGTGACACATTGCGAAATCAAAAAGAGCGCAGCAAATAGAGTTTTCATCGGCGGAAGTGTACCGCCAGCCTTTCATTCACACACGCAAAAACTCACTTCACCGGCCAATCCCTCAGGGGAAATGGATCGTCGAGCCGTACCATTTCTTTGTGCAGTAGCGCTTCCATTTCTTTGCGTTTGGCGGCGCACTTCGGATTGCGGGCGCGGATGTGCACCCCGTACTGACCACCTACGGTTTTTCTGGTAACCGGTCGCCATTGGCATCGTGAAACCAGATTACATCCGGCCCCAACTCCGCCGCCCAGACGCCGATGGCGCTCGCGAATAGTGCAACACAAAGTCTCATCACGCACCGAGTGTGAATGGCAACGCCCCCACAGGCGAGCCGGAATCCGCGCTCACGGCTTGGGCTGATCCCACAGACGGTAGGGGTCGTGCAGGCGCTTCATTTCCTGGAGCAGCAGCGCCTCCATCTCCTTGCGTTTGGCGGCGAATTTCGGATTATCCGCCAGATTAAACGCCGCCGGATTCGGCTCGGAAAACGGGCGCAGGGCATGGTGTTCCCGAATGAGCTCATGCGGGTTTTCTTTGAGATTAAACAGCTGCGTCTGGCGCACCGTACCGTCCATCACGTCGTACTTGATCAGCTTCCAATCGCCGCGCCGCACGCTGCGCATGCCCGGCTTGGTGCCGCCGCTATACACGCCGAAGAGTGTCTCGCGAATCGTCTGCGCGCGCCCCATCAGCACCGGCTCCAGGCTGATGCCTTCGTTGGTGGCCGGTGGCTGGATGCCCGCAAGGCTGCACAGCGTGGCCAACGTATCGAGCAGGTACACATTCCCTTGCGCGCGGCTGCCCGGCTTGATGCCCGGTCCTTTCACGACCAACGGCACGCGCCAGGTGTGCTCGTACAAATTCTGTTTCCCCTGCAAACCGTGCCGGCCAATGGCCATGCCGTGATCGGCGGTGTACACGATGTAGGTGTTGTCCAGCTCGCCCACCGCCTTGAGCTTGGCGAGGACGCGGCCGATTTGTTGGTCGATGTATTCGCTGCAGGCAAACTGCCGGCCAATCTCGTTGCGGAGGGTGCGTTCATCGCGGCGTTCCCACACGCCGGGCACTTTGACCTCATCGCGCAGGCCGGGATGGCCATCGGGGAATGGATGCTTGGGCAGATAATTGATGGGCAACTGCGGTTGCTTCGCATTGGCCGGCGGCACGGTGTCGCGGTCGCGGTGATTGACCGCGCCGTATTTTTTCAACAACTCCGGAGTGCCGTCGCGCACATCGTGCGGATGCGAAAAGCCGAAGTAGATCAGAAACGGATCGGCATCCTTGGCCTGTTCGCGGGTGTTCAAATAATCCAGCACCCGTTCGGCGTGCCATGCGCTGCCGGTCTCCGCTGTGCCGCCGCGCTTGGTGGCATCGTGCACCACGGTGAATTGTTTATTGGCACCATCAAAGCTGTTACCGCGTTTGCAGGTGCGCATGGTGGCGTAGCCGGCCCGATTAAACACGGCGGCCAAGGTGTGTTGCACGAGATTGGGCGGCACCCGCGTGGGATCGAGCGCATTCGGATTGGCGGGCGGCTTGCGAAAGGGGCGATCGGGAATATGCCAAACCGTGCGGCCGCTCATGATCATATGCCGCGACGCGGTGCACACCGCGCCCACCCAAGCGCCCATTTGATACGCGCCATCGATCACCATGCCTTCGGCGGCCAGCTGTTCAATGACCGGCGCATCCAGCTGGCTTTGTCGGTTGTAGAATTTGAAATCAAACGGCGACTGATCGTCGACAATGATGTAGAGGATATTCGGCCGCTTCAGTTTTTGATCAGCGCCGGCCGCGAAGGCCAGGCCCAATGCGGCCACCAGCAGGAGGGGGAGTTGTTTCATGGGTGATTATTGGGGTAACCGCGCACGCAATTGCTTGAGCAATGCCGCGGCTTGTTCGGGTTGAGTCTTGGCTCGGTTCTGCGTTTCCCCGGCGGGCGTGGTGTGATCGTACAGTTCAAGGGAGCCATCCCGATGCGCGATCAGCCGATGCGAATCCGTGCGGATGGTTTGCGCGTTGCCTTTGTATGCAAAAGCCGGATGCCCTTGGGCGGCGGGATCGGCCAAGATGGGCATGAGCGATTGGCCGTTGAGACCGGCGGGCGGCTTGAGACCGGTGAGTTCGCAGAGGGTCGGGAAAATATCAAGGGTCTCCACCATCGCTTGGGTGGACTTGCCGGCGGCGGCCATTTTGGGAACGGAGATGATGAGCGGCGAATGCAGAGATTCCTCGAAGAGCGCGTGCTTGCCCCAAATGGCGTGTTCGCCCAAGTGCCAGCCGTGATCGCCCCAAAGCACGATGATGGTGTTGTCGCGCAGTTTCAAGTGATCCAAGCGTTCCAGTAACCGGCCCACCAACGCATCGGCGTAAGTCACACATCCGGCGTAATGTTTGCGCACTTCAAGGGCAAACTCCGCGTCGGTGTTGGGGTTGCGCTTCCAGCGGTTGTATTTCATGAACTCGCCGGAGCCGTGCCACGTGGTCTTGCCCTCGGGCTTGGCCGGATGCGGCGTGGCGGGGAGCGTGGCGTTGGCATACGGTTTCATGTATTGGGCCGGCGTACCAAAGGGCAGGTGCGGACGGATGATGCCCACCGCCAAGAAGAAGGGTTTGCTGTCCTTGGCCAACACGTCCATTTGCTTCAAAGCCTCATCGGTGATCAGGCCATCGGGGTAGGCGGAGTCCGGTCCATCGAATGCTTGAAACAAATCCATGTCCTTGGCGTTCTTGCGAATCTCGCCATTGGCCAACCCGTGCATGGCGCCGCGCGGATGTTGCCAGGGCCCGGCCGGCAACAGATGGCGCGTCCAGGCGCCGGGCATTTCCGGTTTGGCCTCCTCATCCCAATCGCGTCCACCGCGGCCGCCGGGATGATGGCTCACTTTGCCGACCGACACGGTGGTGTAGCCGTGTTGGCGAAACCAACCGGGAAAACTCGTGCCCTTGATTTTGTCAAAATTCTGGAAGAGCGCGCCATTATGCGTCGGCCCGTAACGTCCCGTGAGCAGCGTGTAGCGCGAGGCTCCGCAGGTGGGCGCCTGCACATAGTGCCGATGAAACGCCCGACCGCGGCCGGCCAAGCCATCAATGTTCGGGGAGTGAATGTAATTCGCACCAAAGCACTTGAGCTCCGGCCGCAAGTCATCCACGCAGATCAAGAGGACGTTTGGCCGACGCTCAATGGACTTGGCCGACACCCAAAGCGGACACACCGCCACCAGAAAGAAAAGAAGCCTACACATCGTGAGCCCGGAGGGTGACAGATGCGGGCGATGAATTCCAGACACGGATTTCACGAATAACACGGATCAAGAAAACCCGCGCCGGGAGGGGCGAGTTCCACCTCGTCCGTGTTTTGAACCAAAATGGGACGACGTGGAAGTCGTCCCTCCCTACTCCACATCGGCCGGGGTGAGGCGCGGGATGTCTTTGGCGTCGGGGTGCTGATCTTTTCGGCCATGAACGTAAAGGGCGGTCCATTCAGCGAGACGCCGGCCGAGGAGTTTGCAGGATTCCTGAACCTCCGGTTCGCGCGGGGCTTTGCAGCCCACGGCACCGTAATGGCCGGTCATTTTCTTGCCGGCATATTCGGTGACGCCGAAGACGAGGAACCCAAAATTCATCAGCACGGTGTGGATGGATTGACAGGCCAGCTCCATCCCGCCGCCCCATCCGCCGGCACTGGAAAAGGCGCAGGCGATCTTGCCGTCGACCTTCATCCAGGACCCGATCATTTCCTCATCCCAAAAGCGTTTCATCTTCCACGAAAGCACGCCCATGTTGGTCGGGCTGCCCACAGCGAGGCCATCGCACCACTCGACATCCGCGGCGGAAGCCTCCTCCACACCGCGCACGCGCACCTCCGTATCCGGCACCAGCGCGGCCCCTTCGCCGACGAGCTCAGCCATTTGCTGAACATTGCCGGTGGCTGAATCGAAGAGGACGAGAATTTTGTTCATTGCAGCTTCGCCGGATCGAGCACGGCGTGCTTGATGGTTTTGCGTTGCCACGTGTAACTGACGTGTACCTGGCCGTCGCGGGATTGGATGACTGCGGGATAGGAATATTCGCCGGGCGCACGCTCAAGTGTAAGGACGGGCTTCCAGCTCTTGCCGTCGGCAGACACAGCCACGTTGAGCATGGTGCGGTTGGCGGGAAAAATGATGCCGCGTACGGTGTGGTTGTAGACGATCAACTGCCGGCCATCGGCAAGCGTCACGGCGTCGGTGCCGGCGTTGGGGTTGGGCAATGGCGAGGCAGCCATGGGGCCCCACGTCTTGCCGCCATCGGCCGAGCGACTGGTGGTGACGACGCGTTGTCGGCTGCGACACATGACCTGCAACTCGCCGTCCCGATGAAACAACACGCTCGGCTGGATGGCGCCAAATGTTTTGCCGTCGTGAATCGGGCCAATCACCTGCCACGTCTTGCCGAGGTCGCGCGTGATTTCAAAATGCACGCGCCAACCGTCGAACTCCGTGCTGCTCGGGCAAAGGATCGCGCCATCCGCCAGCTGCACGGGCTTGTTCTTCACCGGGCCAACCAAATGCCCCAACGGCCCTTTGCCGAGCTTGCGGCGGTTGCCCCAGGTTTTGCCGCCGTCTTTGGAGGTCATCATCACGCCCCACCATGTGCTGGGGGTGGGGCCGACTTTGTAAAACAACAGCAGCGGCCCGGTCTTCGGCTGAAAGAGCACCGGATTCCAGCAGGGATAATCCTTGTCCTCGCCCTCGGCGCCGGTGGCCACTTCCACGGGCGCGGTCCATTGACCAGCGACCAATCGCGACACGCGAATGCCCACATCCTGATGCTTCTCCCGCGTGCCCGCAAACCAGGCGGCGACGAGGCCGGTTTTGGTTTCCGCCAGTGTCGAGGCGTGGCACTGCGGCGTGGCCCGGTTTTCCAGTGGGTAAATATAGCCGGCGGACAACAGGCTGCCCTGCCCCGGTTGCGCCTTGGGCGGGAGTTCGGCCGCGGCGCACAGGCCAGCGGCAGTGAGGAAGAGGAGGAGCGGTTTCATTTTAAACGTCTTTGGAGCCAGCTGGAATACTCGGGCCGCTTGATCCATTCGGGGAAGAACGGTTTGTAGGCATCGACGGTGTTCCAGAAAATACGCGGTGGTTGAGGGCCGACTTTGCCTTCGGGATAATCCTTGCCCGCCACACTGTCGGCGATGGACGTGCGCGCGGCCTCCAACTGTTGGCGCAGGCGCGCGACTGTTTTCGGTTCGGCGTCGACCAAATTCGTTTCCTCCGCGTGATCCTTGGCGAGATTGTAGAGCTCGTAGCGCGGGCCGTTTTTGCCCGGCAACGAGAGCAGCTTGTAATCATTATCAATCACCACCACACGGTCGCGGCTCCGGAACGGCAGCGGCTTGGTGCGTGGGCCCGTTTCCTTGGCGAACAACGGCTGCAGGCTCAAGCCGTCCTGCGGCTGCAGCATCGCGGACTTCGGAAGATCGCATATCTCGGCAATGGTCGGGAAAATATCCACCGCCCCAGCCGGATGCTTGGTGATGCGCGCCTTGGCAATGCCAGCGGGCCATTCAATCACACACGGCACCCGCAGCCCGCCCTCGTACATGCTGCTCTTATAACCGCGCAGACCGCCGGTGGTGTCCGGCTCAAACCCCGGCAGGCCGCCGTTGTCGCTGGTGAACCATACCAGCGTGTCGTCTGCCACGCCGAGCTTGCGCAAGCCTTTCCGCAAGGCGCCGATGCTGCGGTCCATGGCCACCAATTCACCATAGTGATCCTGCGCCTTGGGTGTGAGCTGGGCAAACGGTCCCTTGTCCTCGGCGGATGCAATCCACGGACTATGCGGCGTGCCGTACCAGATCACCGTGAAGAATGGTTGCTTGGCTTGCACCTGTTCGCCAATGAACTTCAGCGCCTCATCCACCACCACCTCGGACGAGTCGCCCTGATGTTCTTCAAACTTGCCCATTCGGCTCAGGAGCGGGTCGCGTTCGAAAAAGTTGGTCACCGAAAGCCACACATCAAAGCCCACCTTGCCGGGGCTGTGCGTATCATCTTTCAGGATCGGCACACCCGGTCCGCGCAAGCCGTTAAGGTGCCATTTCCCAAAATGACCGGTAGCATACCCGGCACGTTGCAGGGCTCGCGCGAGCGTCTTTTCCTGACTGCGCAAGGCGAAGCCATGATCGAACACCCCCGTGCGATCGTGCGATCGGCCGGTGAGCACCGTTGCCCGTGTGGGCGAGCAAACCGGTCCACCGGCGTAAAAGCGATCAAACCGCAACCCGGCCGCGGCCATGGCATCCAGGTGCGGGGTCTTGAGCACGGGATGATTGTAATACCCCGTCTGCCCCCAGCCCTGATCATCGGCCATCACCAGAACCACATTGGGCACCGCCCCCGCCACCCAAGTCGCTAAGGTAAACTGCAGAAAAATGAATCGCATGGCCGGAGGATAGCGGATTTTTTCGGGAGAAACCAGTTCCACCTCGTCACTTGCTGCCAACGAAATCCGCTTGCCGCGATGGCCCGCCCCCGCCACCCTTGGTCCGTGATCATTCGCACGTTTCTCCTGTTAAGCCTCGCCACCCTCGCCGTCGCCGCGCCGGCTAAGTGGCGGCAGAGCTTTGATGCGGGCTATTTTGATGCGCAGGGAAAATGGGCCGGCGGCTCGGAGATCATGCATCTCGCCGCCCACGCCGGGAGTCTGTACGCCGCCAATGGCTACTGGCTCGACGCGCGCTGGGTGATTCCGCCCGAGGGCCAGAAACAATCCGCGCAAGTGCTGCGGCTGGACAAGGCCGATGGCAAATGGCAGGTGGATCTTGATCTCGGCCAGGCCAATGACCTTGGGCTGGAGTACATGAAGGGCAACATTCTGAAGTCCGTTTCCTTTTCCACCTCCGGCGAAGGCCGCGTGCTCAATGCGTCCAAGCACTTGCTGGTCATGGCGGCCGGGGCGAATTTTGAACGCGGCGGCGCGGTGTCCGTCTGGGTACGCGACGATGTCGCCGGCACATGGCACCACACCCTTGTGCGACACGGCTCCAATGCCGGCGGCATCCGCTGGGTACCGCGCGATCTGCAAGTGTATCGCGACCGCGTGACGGGCGTGGACCGCATCTTCCTGCTGCTCGGCAATCCCGGCATTATCAGTGGCGTGTACGATCCGCGCGAACCTTCGCGTATCCGCTGGGATCGGCACGTGGAATTTCCCTTTCTCACCAAGGGCAGTTTCTTCACGCGCCCGCTGGGCATCGCCGAGGCCAATGACGCGCTGCACTTTTCCGAAGGGCCCTCCATCTTCCGCCGCATTGATGGCAAACGCCCGCGGTGGGAGGAGATTCTCAATCTGGCCGAAGATACGGACACTGATGTCGGCGGCATCCGCGGGTTGACCGCCATCCAAAACCCCAACGGCAAGGGTCAATCGCTGCTCTTCGTGTGGGCGCCGGGCGAACGCGCACAGAGTCAGGTGAAGCGGCTCGATCCCGACGGCAAGGGCGGCTACACGTTGCACGACGAGGCCAATCTTGGCCAACTCATGAGCCGTCATCTCGGCGTGAAGGTTCCCTACACGCTTGGCGGCCATAACATGATGTACCCCGTCCCGCATCCCACCACCGGCGAGCCCGTCCATATCATCGGCTTCTACGGCAGCATGGCGGGCAAACCGGAGCTCGCGTGGAAAGGTAGCCGGTTTTACGGCGGCGGCCTCTACGCCGTGCGCACCGCCGCGGGCAAGTATTCCGTGCACGAAGTCAACGGCCCGTACACCGCGGACAAGACGCTGCTTGTTTCGCCGCGCGCCTTTTGCCGGTCGCCGTTTGATCCGAAGGAAATCTTCATTGGCGGCCATGACTCGAGCAATAAAATCTCCGACAACCTTGCGTGGATTTTCCGCGCGCCCCTGTCTGTCGCCGTCGGCACCGAGGCCGGCAAATCCTCGCCCACCCTGCCCGACACCGCTCCGCGCATGCCCCGCGTGGATGCCGGGCCCGTGTACGAGCTGCGCATTTACGCTGCCGCTGAAGATCGGCTCGGCCACTTGATCAAGCGCTTCCGCGAACATACCGATCGCCTTTTCCGCAAACACAAGATGGAACCCGTCGCCTACTGGCTGCCCACCGACGGCACCGCCAAGGAGAAGCGGCGCTTTGTGTACATTCTCAAACATCCCTCCCGCTATGCCGCCTATCAAAACTGGAACGCCTTCACGCACGATCCCGAATGGAAACGCGGCGTGCTGGAAAAGCCCGAATTCCAGCGCCTGCTCAGCGAACGCCCCGAGAGCATGTTCCTCACGCCGAAAGCATTTGCCAACACCTCACCCCGCAGCATCAACCCCGGCCTCTTTGAGCTGCGAACCGCCACCGCGGCCAAAGGCAAACTGACCGCTCTCTACAACCGCCACGAACAAGACACCCGCCTGCAACTCAAGCATGGCATGCGCCCTATCGGCAGCTGGTTCGCCTACGACAAACCGGAATCGGAAAACACACTGTACACCCTTGTCCATCACAGCACACGCACCCAAGCCGACCTCAACTGGAAAGCATTCAATGCCGATCCGGCTCGGAAAAAACAGGCAGGGAATTTCACTAAAAAAACGGAACGACTCTTCCTCAAGCCGCTGGAGTTTTCTCCGTTACAATAAACGACCAACGCCGCGAAACAACAGCTGGCGAATCACCCGGTTGGGGCCTGTAATTACCCTGCTTCTTCGGTCGATTAACTTTTTGGATGGACTTGATCCGGCCAGGTGAAAGTAGTTTTTTATCGGGCATGTTGAACTTGGCTTTGTGTTTGTACTGTTCACCCACCACTTGACGGGATTTACCGCGGGCGGGTGGGATAATCCATTCCGCTCCGTCGACGTTCTCCGGGCCTTTTACCCATGTCTCGAGTAGTTCGTGGAGGTCGTCTTTGAGGCTACCGGGTTTGTTGGGGGGCATGTGCGCATTGGGTTCCCAGCCGTTTTGCAGAAATAATTCCAAGGTTTTCATACCCACACGATGACAGTCAAAACAGGCATTCCCCTTGATATGCATCGTGCGCATATCCCAGTTTTCACCGCCCATGACGTAGTAGGGCGACTTTTCGTCGAGCTTGGGCACAACCGTCTTTTTGGTTCCGGGAATGAGTGCAGCATCAATGAAGGGATTATGGATAAAGGGGTCATTTTGGTGACACTGCACGCACTGTACCGTGCGCGGAGTCACAAAGGCTTTGTTGAATTCATTGGGATCATCAATGCCCGGCAATGTGCCGCGCATGCGCAGGGTGCCTTTATCAAGCCTAACCCATGGGTTGACGTTATCGCTGCTTTCGAAGAATGCCGTGGCACCGGTCTTATAATTATACCCAATCATCTGCACCGAACCGATTACCTTACGATGGTTGTAGCTGGAATTTCGCCCAAAGCTGACCCACACCACGGCAGGCATGGGCTCCCCTTTTGCCGTGCGCCCTTCATACCGTTGCAGCGTGGAACCGGACACCGTCGCCTTACCGAGGTAACTGGGATTATCGAGTTTGCGCCCGAGATTGCCAAACTTCCGCTTGCCATTGACGAACAGCGGAATCTCCACGGACTCATCCAGATTCACCTTCGGGGGCACGCCCAGTTCTGGCTCCACCAGCTTGGCATACTCAAAGGCGTTCTTGGGAAAATGATGCGTCGCATCTTTGCCGTTCTTTTTTAACTGGCCCGCCACACGGAACCATTCCGCGATTGCCTCCGCCTCAGTCATCTTCCCAGCGGCCACGGCTGCTTTGAGTTTTCGACCAAGCGATTCAAGGTCTATTATTTCATCTGCCACCAGCGATAAGGATAGCATCAATGCTGACATCGCCGCACAGATGATGTTTTTAAACCTCAATAACTTCATTACTTGGCGGGAATGATTCCCATCTTATGCACCTGCAGGCCAACCGAATCCCAGAGGGAGTGGCACCAGATGGCCTCGACCTTTAGGTCGAAGGCGTTTTTCGGAAAGTACTTGGCCAATTTTTGGAGCGTCGGCGAGAGTTTGTAATCCGCGGGGTTTAACGTCACGTCAAATGGCTGGCCGGCCTCAAACTTTTCCTCGGGCACAATCATCTCGAAATGGCCGCCGAAATCGCCGTTGGCGCGGCGGAGGGTGACGCCGAACCAAATCGCGTGCGGCGTGTCCATTTGGCCGCGAATGCGAATGCTCGAGCCGGGCTGGAGAATGACCGGCGGATGGTCCGTGCGCGAGACGGCCATGGCGATGGTGTAAATGGTGCGCTGCTGTTCATCGAGCGCGGCGGGGATGGTGTAGGGCACCGCCTTCAGGTGTGTGGGCTGTCCTGCACGGGCGGGAGTCCAGTCGCCTTGCGTGCCCTTGGCGCCGCGCTCAAGGTCGCTGGCCCATTGGCTGACATTGTCCGGCAGTTGCTCCGGCTCCAGTTCGCGGTCCAGCGCGGCCACCACCTGATGCTTGGCGGGCACGTCAACAGACTTGCTGTCGCTCAAGCGCGTGGCGCGCACGCTGCCTTCGCTGACGGTGAGCGTCGCCGCGGTCGGCCCGGCGTCCACGCTGAAGCGCGTGCCGAGCACCTCGAACGTCGCCGTGCGCGTCTGGACGAGCATCGGTTTGTCTTTCGGCTGAGGGCGGACATTGGCCGAGAAGCCGCCTTCCTTGAGGCGCAGTTTTTTTTGGCCATCATCGGAAAATGTGAGCATGGAGTTGCCGGAGATCACCACGGTTGAGCCGTCCTTGAATTTCAGCTCAAACCACGCGTCCGGCGTCATGCCTTCGATCGTGCCGCCACCCAGCGGGTCGCCTTCTTTCAAATTATTGCGCACTATGCCGCGATCACCGGTGTACATCAGCGAACCGCTCAAGCCTTTAATGGTGGCGATGGGCTCGGGGCCCTTGGCCTGGGCAACCAGCGGAGGCGCAGGTTGGTTTGGCTCTTGCACGAGCGCGTTGATGAAAAATCCGATCATCACCAGTGCCGCCATGGCGAGCAGCGGGCGCACGTAGGAAGGCTGCGGTTGCGGCACGATGACTTTGTCCATCGCGGTGAAATCCGGCATGGCGAGCTGCGCGTTGAGCGCCTCGTGCAGGTCCATGAACGCGTGATACTCATCGGCGGCGGCGGGTTCGTCGCGGAGAATGTCGTTCAGCCGCGCGGTCTCCGCCTCGGTCAACTCGCCATCGACCAGCCGGTTCAGCAGCGTGTCCAGTTCCTCACGCCAAGGTTCGATTTTTTCACTCATACTTTTTCTTCCTGTAAACGGGTTTGCACACAATCGCGCAGACTGCGGCGGAGTCGGTGCAGCTTCACGCGCACGGCCACGACTTTCTTTCCGATTTCGCGCGCCAATTGTTCCATCGACAGCTCGCGCTCGTAGCGCAGCTTCATCAATTCCTGATTGTCGTCAGACATTTTCGCGTAGCAATGGCGCAGATGGCGCAACATGCCTTCCCGCATTTCGTTTTCGTCTTCGCGCTCGTCGATGGCGGCGATCACGTCCTCAGTAAACACCAGCCGGTCGCCCGCGAGCGTTTTGCGGTAGGACAAAATCTGGTAGTGGGCGACGGTGGCGGCCCAGGCGTTAAAATTGGTACCGAGCTCGAAATCATCGGCCTTGCGGCAGAGCACGAGGTTGGTCTGCTGTAACACTTCCATCGCCTGATCGCGGTTCGCCATGCGGCGGTAAATGTAGCCATACAACCGCTGCTGGCACTGCGTCAGCTCGAGGATAAAGTCGTCAGACAAATTCATCGGCACATTGGACACGCCCAACGCTACGCCCGGGCCGGCGTCCTTCCAATTAGATAAAGCCAGAAACGTCCGGATGTTACGGGCTTTTTCTTGTGCAAAACTCTGAAGACGGCCACCGTAACCTTTTGCCCCCACGGTATATATATTATGCGACACGGCATGACACGTATTGGCACATCGATTTGGCCCTGTTTTTTCGGTATTTGGATCCTGTTGACCGCGCCGTTGGTCGGCGCGGATACAAAGCCCGGCAATGCTCCGGGCAAATCTATTGAGCAAAAAACAAAGATCCATCGGCTGGACACTCAGGAACGTGCGCCGTACGACGCGTTCATTTACTTGAACCGCATCCCTGCCAAGGCCGATGAGGGCGAGGGGCCGGGGGACTTTACCGCGCGGGTCTTCAGCCGACTCGCCAATCAGGAGGGGCGCATTCTCATCAAGCTGCCGCAGGGCATGACTCGCGAAGCGTATCTTGGCTACAAAATCTTCCTCAGCACCGACGCCAAGGTAAGCAACGGCAACTGCGTCTCCTGCCATGCGCCGGAGAAGTTCACCGACTTCAAACTGCACACGCTCAACGTCGACAGCCCACCGCGGCCCACGCCGTCCCTACGCAACCTCGCCAAGCGCAAGGTGGATCTCGCCAAGGCGTTGCGGTCCAAGCTCGCCGCCGCCAAGGCGCCCGACGCGCCCAAGGCCTACCGCAACATTCATTTGAACAAGACCGACCTCGGCCATCTGGAGGCGTTCCTCAAGCAACTCAACGACGTCGACGACAAGGCCTTCCGCAAACTCATCCTGAACGCAAAGATTTTAGATTCCTCGAAGGAACTTGAACCATAAAACGGACTCGCAGGCTCGTCCCTCCAAGGAGGCGGCTTGAATGGAGGGACGAGCCTGCGAGTCCGAATGCCACTGAATATTTTGAACAAACGAATGAAAATGAAACTCACCCTCACCCTCGCAGCACTGGCGCTTTCGGTTTCGTTGGCGTCGGCCAAGGAAATCCACGGCACGGTCACGCAGGACGGCAAAGGCGTGGGCGGCGTGTTCGTCTCCGCGCACGACACGGAAAACCGCAAAGCCACCGGCGTGTTTACCGCCGCCGACGGCACCTACGCCATCGACGGCCTGCGCGACAAGGATTACCGGGTGCGCGCCCGGCAAAAGGGCCTCAACGATGTGTGGCTCGATGATGTCTCTGCCGGCTCCAAGGACATTGAGATCAAGATGACCGCCGCCACCGGCTGGAAGCTCGAACGCCAACGTACCGCCGACAGTGCCTTCAGCATGATGAAGTTTGATAACCAACGCGATAAACTGAACTTCAAAATGTTCTGCGCCTACTGCCACCAAATCGGCACGGCCGCCTTCCGCACGCCGGAGGAACCGGTGGACTGGGAGACGATGATTCGCCGCATGGACGGCTTCGGCGGTCTGTACCCACACACCAAGCGCACCATCGTGAATCGCATCATGAACACGTACAAAGGGGAAGCCGTGGACCAATGGCCCCAGTACGTCCCGCCCTCCGCGCCTGCCGGTGCGGCTACCAAGGCGAAGATTACCTGGTGGGAAATGGGCAAACGCTACGAGTCGCAATACCACGACATCGACCTCAGCCCGGACGGCCGCCTCATTTATGCGCTGAACATCACCAAAGGATACATGGTAACCGTGGATGTAAAAACCGACGAGCAGGTGTATCGGAAATTCCCGCGTGGTTCTTATGGCCCGCATTCCATTGAGCCGGATAACGATGGTCATATGTGGGTGACGATGTGTGCCTCAGGCCAAATGGCAAAGTACGACATCCACAAGAAAGAGTTTGAAGTTTACAGCAGCGCCGAGGCGCCGGCCAAACGCGGCGGTTACCCGCACACGTTGCGCGTGAATCCGCAGGATCCGGAGGGACTCATTTGGTACACCGATGCCGGCCGCAACTCCGTGTTTTCGCTTCATCCGAAGACCAAGCACGTCAAGGAATACCACCTCCTCAGTGCAGGACAAGCGGTGGCCGCCGGCAAGGGCGAGAGCCGCGGCATCACGCCTTACGGCATCGATTTCTCACCGGTCGACGGCATGATCTGGTACAGCAAGCTCAACGGCAACCGCATCGGCCGCATTGATCCGAGCAAGCCCGACGGCAACATCAAGGAATGGAACCCGCCCTTCCGCGGGCCGCGCCGCCTGCACGTGGCGCCCGATGGCATCATCTGGGTGCCCGGCTTCGCCTCCGGCGTGTTTGCGAAGTTCGATCCTGCCACGGAAAAATGGACGGTTTACGATCTGCCCAACAAGGACAACCAAATCCCCTATGCGCTCAACGTCGCGCCCAACGGCATGGTGTGGATCTGCGGCACGGGCGACGACACCATCCACCGGTTCAATCCAAAAACTGAAATCCTCGTCACCTATCCGCTGCCCAATCGCGTGAGCTACACGCGGGAGATTGAGTTTGATGCCGACGGCAATGTGTGGACGCCTACCAGCGGCCCGTCGCGCCACATGGAAACCGGCTACGGCGCGATCATTAAGATCGAACCCAACGACCTCAGCGACGCCGGTGGCCGCAAGCTCAAGGGCTACATGCCCGACCGCAGCAAGCTCACCTACGAGCAACCGCGTCCGGTCAACTACAACGGCCCCAACGCCAAGCTGTTGCAGAAGATTGCCCAAACCAAGCTGCCGCAAGCCTACCTCAACGGCAAGCATCAGCCCTACGTTGATGCCACGTACAAGAAGCTTAACGACAAACAAAAACACCGCATCCACATTCTGTGGCAGGAGAAACGCAAAGCGGATCCGGATATGCCCAACGCCGGCCAGCACTTCGTCCGCATCATGGAATACGTGGCTAACAACGAGAAATAATCATGCGCACTTTCACCCTCCTTTTCCTGTCCGCCGTCACGGCGATTGGGGCAGACATTTCCGGCGTCATCAAGCTTGATGGCCCGCAACCCAAACGCCCGCCGCTGCCGCTCACGCCCGAGAGCCGTAAGCTCTACGAAGGCCAGCCTTATCCGCACGATGAAGTGGAGCTGATCAGTGCCAAGGGCGAGATCAAAAATGTGTTCGTCTACATCCGCAAAGGCCTGCCCGCCGGCAAGACCTACGCCGCGCCCAAGAAGGCCGCCCTACTCGATCAGCAGCGCTCGATGTTTCGTCCACGCATTCAGGGGCTGTTCGTCGGTCAGGATTTCGCCATGCGCAATAGCGATCCGATCATCCACAACGTGCGCTCGCTTTCGCAGGAAAATCGTCCCTTCAATATCGCCCAACCCGCCGGCACGCCGGACCGCTTAAAGCGGTTCAGCGATCAGGAAGGCCCGATCGAATTGCGGTGCGATTATCACCGCTGGATGCGCGCGTTCATTTTTGTGATGGAACATCCCTTCTTTGCCGTTACCGACGCGCAGGGGCGTTTCTCCATCAAGAACCTTCCCCCCGGCGAATACGTGCTGGCCACCTGGCACGAGTCGTTTGGCGAAAATAAACAGACCCTCAAGGTCGGCCCCGACGGATTACAGAACGCGAACTTCACTTATAAACCGAAAAAAGGACTAAACTTCGAATGAGAATCTTAAGCCTCACCCTGCTCGCGCTGCTGCAGGTTTCCCTGAACGCAGCGCCCAAGAAAATCGGGCACCCTTCCTTCCTCAGCCCACACGCCCGACCGATCCTCGTGCACGAAGGCCGAGTGTTTGTAGCCAATACGCCTTCGGACACCGTGGACGTGATCGATACGCAATCGCGAAAAATCATCCGACGCATTGATGTGGGCATCGATCCCGTCAGCCTTGCCCTGCGCCCCGACGGCCGGGAGCTGTGGGTGGCCAATCACGTGTCCGACTCGGTCAGCGTCATCGACACCAATCCCCAGAGTCGCACCTACCTGCGTGTGGTGGATACCGTGCAGGATTTTGATTTGCGCACCAAGACCACCCGCTTTGATGAACCGGTCGGCATTGCCTTTGCCAGTAACGAGAAGGCGTATGTCGCGTTATCGTCAGAAAACCGCATTGCCATCATCAACGTCCGCACGCGCAAGGTCACGCGGCACCTGAACATCTCCGCGCAGGATCCCCGCGCCATCGTCGTGCGCCAAGGCCGCCTGTACGTCATTCCGTTTGAGTCGAACAACAAGTCTCAGCTTTCCGGCGGGTACAAGATCGACGGCGACCTCGTCACTTTCAACGCCCATGAGCATTCCATTGCCAACAACAACGTACTGTCGCTCGGCCACAAGACCGACATCGTGAAGCACCCGCGCGTGCCCGACCGCGACCTGTACGTGTACGACACGAAGACCGACCGCCTCATCACCACGGTCGACACCCTCGGCACCCTGCTGTACGGCATGGCGGTGGATTCCGAAGGCACGGTGTTCATCGCGCAAACCGATGCGCGCAACGAGGTCAATGGCCGTTCCGGCACCAAGAAACACGGCCTCAAGGAACTGGAGAACCGCGCGTTCCTCAACCAAATCACGCGCGTGGCGTTCGACGACAATCAGGCAAAAAAACCGCAGTTCATTGATCTCGAACCGCTGCCGCCCGCGCAGCCTAAACGCGAGGACGCACTGGCCACGCCCTTTGCCATACAGGTAAGTGCTGATGACCGCACGCTCTACGTCACCGCCGCCGGCTCGGACAAGCTGTTCACCGTGGACGCTGCCAGCGGCAAGATCCTCGGGCGCGCCACCGTCGGCGCCGTGCCGCGCGGCATCGCGCTGGACGGCACCCAAGCGTGGGTGCTCAATGCCGTGGCCAACACCGTCTCTGTCGTCGACATTGCCGACCGCGCCCAGCCCAAGGCCGCCGCGCCGATCACCCTGCACGATCCCACTCATCCGGCGTTCAAGCGCGGCCGCATTGCCTTCAACACCGCCAAGGCCTCCACGACCGCCACCTTCTCCTGCGCCAGTTGCCATCCCGACGGGCACACCGATCAACTGCTCTGGGTGCTCAACACGCCGATCGTTTCGCGCGGCAACCAGATCATGCCTCGCTCCACCATGCCCATTCGTGGCCTGCGCGACACCGCGCCCTTTCACTGGGACGGCATTCCCGGCGATCCCTACGGCGGCATCAACAGCGCCAACATCCGCAGCCATGTGAAACCCAACAGCAGCGTGGACAAGCCCGAATCGCAAACGCGCCACCTCATCGATGGTGGCCTCGCCAGCACCATGGCCACGGTTGGCGATGAAACAAAAAACGACGAAGGTAAAGCCGGCCTGCTCTCCAAGTCCGAGCGTGATGATATGGCGAAGTTTCTGTTAAACGTCACGTACCCGCCGGCGCAACGGCGTGCCTTTGACAACGTGCTCTCCGAGCGCGCGAAGGAGGGCTTCGATCTCTTTCATATCAAGGGCGACAATGACCCGAGTCGTCGCTCGGCCAATGTCTGCGGTGACTGCCATCGCATGCCGTTCTGGGTGAGTACCAACACGCCCGGCTCCGGCATGGACGCCCCCACCTGGCGCGGCGCAAATGACCGCTTTCTGATCCTACCGCAAGGCCGGTTGAACATCATCGATTTCGATTTCTACCGGCGCGTGGCCGAGACCGGCAATTCCGAGCGACGCATCTGGCAATTCTCTTGGGGCGGTCGGCGGAGGTTTGATCCGGTGTGGGATATGGTCCTCGAGGGCAGCACAGGCTTCTCCGGAACATTCGCCCGTCAGATCACGCTCAATGCCGCCACCGCCGACGAACCGCTCACCGCCGCGCTGCTGGAGGCGCTGGAATCCGCCGCACGCGAGAGCGGCGTGGTGCTCGAATGCGACGGCGTCTTTATGAACGACAAGACCGCGCGTGCGGTCACCATGCAGTTTAGCGACCAATACAAACCCGTGGATGGCACCCAGCCTTACAACCGCCAACGGCTCATTCAATTGGCGCGCGCGGGCCGCTTCGTTGGCACCTTCACCGGCCGCCACGGCGAGCACGCCGATTACGATCATCCCCAACCCGCTCTGTGGACGCTCAGCGACATTCATCGCCAAAGCGGCCGCCAACGCTTCCCCGAGCTCTTCGGGGATCGAAAAACAATGACCCTCAGCGGGCGGCACATTCGCGACGGTGCGCACCTGCTCGTTAATGGACGCCGCGCCAAGGGCTCCATCAAGATCGGCGAAAAGGATCGCCTCGAGATCACGCTCGAAACATTGCCCGCCATCGGCCTGCATTTTCTGCAGGTGCAAAATCCC